>JBARYO010000826.1:0-1595 GCA_049647905.1 Elainellaceae cyanobacterium
GCCGTAGTTGACGATGCCCCGACCCACCTCTTGCCCGGCGGGGTCGCACAGCTGCACCGCGTCCTGCCTTCGAAATTCCCCCTCAATTTCCGTGATACCCGCCGCTAGCAGCGACTTACCCCGCTCCCGCACCGCCGTGATTGCCCCGGTGTCGAGGTAGAGCTTTCCTGCCGCTACTAGGCCGTGGGCAATCCAGCGTTTACGGGCATTTGTGGGGCGGGGGCGGGGGGCAAACTGGGTGCCCAGGGTCTCGCCCGCTAGAATGCGGGGCAGGTTTTGGGGCGATCGCCCTTCGGTAATTACCACCCGCACCCCGGCCTCGGTGGCGATGCGGGCCGCAGAAATTTTGGTGACCATGCCCCCGGTGCCCCAGTCAGAGCCGCGATCGCCCACCTCCACCTGACTGGTGAGGTCGTCGATGGCGTCTACCAGGTGGATGGGCTTAGCGTCGGGGTGGTAGCGGGGGTCGGCGGAGTAGAGGCGATCGACGTCTGTCAGAATAAACAGCCAGTCGGCCTCGATTAGGCTGGCTACCAGGGCTGAGAGGGTGTCGTTGTCGCCAAACTTAAGCTCATCGATGGCAACCGTATCGTTTTCGTTGACGATGGGCACTATCCCTAGCTTCAGAAGCTGGCTAAAGGTGCGGTAGGCGTTGACGTAGCGGCTGCGCTGCACCAAATCGCTGCGGGTAAGCAGCACTTGGGCGATGGGCTGGTTGAGGGTGGTAAACCAGTCGTCGTACACCCGCATGAGGCGGCCCTGCCCCACAGCGGCCACGGCCTGCTTCATGGCCATGGTTTTAGGGCGCTCCGTCAGCCCCAGCCGACTGCACCCCACCCCCACTGCCCCAGAAGACACCAGTACCACCCGATGCCCCTCCTGCCGCAGCTGAGTCAAGGTTTCCACTAAGGTGGCGATCGCCGACAGCGCCAGGTTTCCGCTGGGGCGCGTCAGGCTTGAGGTGCCGATTTTGATGACTAAGGTGGCCATGGATTAAAGAGAGACGCCCAGGCGTTTGGACATCCAGACTTCCGCAGCGTGGATGGGACGCAGGCTGACCTCCTGAGCCGGGTCCACCATGGGGTCTACCAAAATGGTAAACAGCCCCAGACGGTTACCCGCCAGCACGTCGGTAAACAGGCGATCGCCCACCATAGCAACCTGCTTCTTCGGCAGGCCCATGTCAGCAGCGGCCCGCTTCAGCTTGCGGCGAGAGGGTTTCCCGGCCCCGGAGACGTAGGGCAAGCCGAGGGCGTCGGCAATTCGCTTGATGCGGACGGTGCTGGTATTGTTGCTCACCAGCCACAGCGCCACCAAAGGCCTCACCTCTTCC
Organism: Elainellaceae cyanobacterium; assembly: GCA_049647905.1. Lineage (GTDB taxonomy): Bacteria > Cyanobacteriota > Cyanobacteriia > CAKZMO01 > CAKZMO01 > JBCCAG01. The sequence continues at coordinate 1,334 of JBARYO010000826.1, forward strand.
GCCCAAGCTTCTAGCTCTGGAGAAATATTGGCGGCGCTAAAGGGCACTAGGGTCTCATCGACGTCGAGGATCATGCCTAGGAGGCCGTGCTGCTCGATAACTTCGGGAGTGAGGCCTAAAATAGAGCGCTTGAGCACCAGGTCGGGTTGGAGCAGAGAGCCGAGGTTCAACATGGAAAACAGCCTGAAATAAGCAGGGCAAAACGATGCATGGATCTAGTTATCAGCAGCGCCGCTGGAGTCTTCTGGGGCAGCGCCAGTAG
>JBARYO010000827.1:0-10753 GCA_049647905.1 Elainellaceae cyanobacterium
AGTACAGTACTAATCCGCTACTCAATTGTTCGATTAACCTCGACTACAGAGAGGTTCCATCGAGGGCGTCGGGAGCAACCACTTCCCCCTCAACAGGCGGATTGACATCACTGACTACATCCGAGAAGGATGTCACATCGACTCCCATATCCTTGCAGGCCCCTTGCAGCGCCTGCTCAAATGTGCGGATGTCGTCTCCGTAACCGCAGCTGTTTGCGGCATCTGCAAGTCCACGCCTGGCGTTGGCCCGCGCACAAGATATCAATTCTACGCCTGTTAAGGCTTGTGATGCTGACATTTGATTTTCTAACCGTAATATCTGAAGGCGACCCAGACAATTGCTCTGAGAGTACATTGCGCCGTTAGCTACTAGCATAGCAGCGAATTATGCGACGAACAGGAGCCATATGCCTACTAGAGCCACCATGGCACCCAGAATCGCCCTGAAGCTAACCTGTTCTCCCAGCAGCACCGCGACAGGAATGGCAAACAGAGGACTCGTGGCTCCAATCGCTTGGGCAATGCCAGTGGCTGTGTACTTGAGCGCCGTTTGCTGTAGCCAAATAGCCAGAAATGTACTGGCGAAGGCTGTTGTTCCAACCAGTGCTACAACACGGGGGGACCGCAACACGCTTAGGCTGCTGGCGCGGGAAGAGGCTCCAAGGCAACCAAGCAGTACCCCGCAGCCCGCCACGATGCGAATTAGACTGCTCCACAATGGCGGCACGGTGGTATCTGCCAAAGCTGCCCGCGACAGGACAGCGCCGCTGGCTTGCGCTAAGGCTGCAATGCTACCGAATATCACACCGCGTCTTAGCCTCAGGGGCGGCACCGGTTTTGAGGCCGTCATGTTCGGCGATCGCTCAACGATCACCCAAACAATGCCTCCCACGGATAGAGCAATGCCAAGGGCGGCTATGGGCGGGAGCCTCTCTCCCAAGCAGACCCAAGCGATCAGGGCAGCGAGGGGCGGTGACAGCGCCTCAAGCAACAGCCCCCGACGCGCACCCAGGCAATTAAGGCTCTCGAAAAATGCCGTGTCTCCTAGACCAATGCCGACGGCACCGCTGATCACAAGAAGCACGATTGATGTGCTATCCATCTGGGGAAACGCATCTTGCCGCACCAAGAGCGTTAGCAGCGTGAATCCAATGGCGGCAAGACCTTTGAGCAGGTTTAACGTTACTGGTGGAATGCGATCGCCAACGCGAGCATAGATAATAGATGACATAGCCCAGATCGCGGCAGAGCTGAGAGCCGCGATCTCGCCACGGAACGTGATGATATCCATAACCTTGAGATGTTTGCCCGGAGATGCGATCAAAACTGGAAAGCGGGCTAAAGCCTCAACGCGTCTAGTAGCGCTCGGGTTTGTGCGAGGGACACAAGGGAATTAGCACAGAGAATACCAGATGCCGCCACCGCCGGTACACCAATGCCGGGCAGGGTGCTATCTCCCACGCGATAGAGGCCGTCAATCGGGGTGCGGCAGTTGGGAAACAGCCCATCCGAGGCGGCGATCGCAGGGCCGTAGGTGCCTTGGTAGCGACGCAGGTACTGCTGGTGGGTCAGGGGGGTGCCAATCAGCTCTAGCTCAATTCGCGATCGCACATCCGGAATCACCCGCTCTAGGGCACGAAATAGCGGCTCGGCCCGCTGACGCTTACGGGCAGGGTAGGTATGGTCCCGCTGCCAGCCCCCATAGGGTTCTAGGGTATAGGCATGCACCACGTGATGTCCGTCTGGGGCAAGGCTGGGATCCCAAACCGATGGAATGGAAATCATGCAGGTCTGTCCGGGTTGGGTCAGGTCACTATCGTGGACCACAACATGGTGGCCCGTTAGGCCGTCTAAGCCCTCAGATCGAATGCCAAGGTGAAGGTGCATGAAACTATGGATCACTGGGGTCTGCAGAGACTGCTGTCGAAAAGACTGGGGCAACTCCTGCGGCGACAGCAGATGGCGATAGGTATCCCAAAGGGTCGCGTTGGAAATCACCACGGGCGCCGTTAGCTGAGAGCCATCGCTCAGCTGAACGCCTGTGGCTCGCCCTGATTCTGTCATAATCCGCTCTACAGGGCTGTTGAGCCGTAGCTGCCCGCCCCAGCGCTTTAGCCCTGTCACTAACGCATCAACAATGGCACCACTTCCCCCCACCGGATAGTCAATTACGGACCGAGTGCGCTCACCTAACATGAACGCAACTTCTGGGGCAATGGTGCCTGCGGCGGGCAACCCCGACAGCAAAAAACACTCCAGATCAATCAGCCGCCGCACCCAGGGGTCACGGACCGTCCGGTTGAGCACATCGCCCACAGAGCCACGAATGAGAGGCAGCTGAGGCAGAAGCTTGAGTAACGACAGACCATAGCGTCGCAGCAGCAGCGGCACTGCCGCCAAATCCGCTCGCAGCGCCAGGGTCGGAATAGGGCGCAGAGCCTCGTAAAGCTGTAGCAGCTGGGCCTCAAATGCCGCTAACTCCTGGGCTCCCGACGGCGTAAATTGGGCCACGGCGTGACGGTAGCGATCGCTATCCCCGTACACCGGCAGCGTCCCATCGGGGAAGTGGTAATGCCCTAGCGGATCGTAGGCCACGGTTGGTAACTCGACCTCTAGAGCATCTAGCACCTGTCGCAGGGGGTTGAGGGACGGGTGACAGCTACTCGCCCCAACGTTGCCCAAGCCACAATAAAAGGACGGGCCTGAGTCAAACTGGAAGCCCCGGCGTGAAAAACTGTGGGCGGCACCGCCTGCGATGCTGTGGCTCTCACAGACAATCACGCGCTGCCCATAGCGGGCCAGCAGGGCTCCGGCGACTAATCCACCAATACCGCTGCCGATGATAATTGCGTCTGTCTCTGACATGATGTCTAACTTTCTCTAAACAATATCCAAGATGAGGCGCTTTGGCAGCGTAGGTAGATAGACGTAGAGAAACATTCTGGGCCAGTGATACGTCACGCCAGCTATCTTCCCCAGCAGCACAGCCTTAGCATTAGCGATGCTTTCCCCCACCTGCAACAGCAGCCTTTCGTCCTATGTCGGCCTCTAGCTCTTCCCCCAAACGGTATTTCCTGCTGCGATCGCTTAAGCGGTTGCTATACCACCGCACCATCTTATTGTTGACATTACTCTTGGTGGCAGGCACAGCAGCAGCCCTATGGAATATGTCCCGCCTATCGACCACGCTGGTGGAATCCCAGGCTGTTCAAAGCTCGCGACTGTATGTTCAAGCTTTGCAAGAAGCCCGCACCTTCTACAGCGATCGCGTGGTGGGTTCCTTGAAAGATGTCAATGGCGTGGTTATCCACCACGATCCGGTAGAGGAACCCAATTCCATTCCAGTACCCGCCACGTTTTTAATCGAACTCAGCCATCGATTAACGACGGAAACTGACATGACTAACGTCCGGCTCTATAGCGATCAGCCCTTTCCATGGCGCGAAGACGGTGGTGCCCATGACGCGTTTGAGCAAACGGCCTTAGAAACGCTAAAGCAATCTCCGGAAACGCCATTTATTAATTTTGAGGCTGTGGATGGCATTCGATCAGTTCGATACGCTGTCGCCGATATTTTGGGTCCGAGCTGTGTAGAGTGCCACAACTCCCATCCCGATAGCCCTCAAAAAGATTGGCAAATCGGGGACGTCCGGGGCGTACTGGAAATTATTACACCCCTGGATACGTTTACACATCAGGCCCGCCAGCGAATTAAAAGCACAAGCGTGATGCTGGTGACCTTATTTGGACTGGCGGTGCTCGGGTTGTCCCTAGTTATCAGCCGCCTGAAGCACATTTCCCGCGAGCTAGAGCAACGGGTACAGGAGCGCACTGCTACCCTCAAACGAACAAATCAGCAGCTTGACCAGGAGAAACGCAAGACGGAGCAGCTATTGCTCAACATTTTGCCGTCTCCCATCGCCGCTCGACTCAAGGCAGGGCAGCGCGATATTGCCGATGGCTTTGCCGATGTCACGGTGCTATTTGCCGACATTGTAGGCTTTACTCAAATTGCAGAAGCGCGATCGCCCCATGATTTGGTTCAGTTGCTCAACCAGATTTTCTCGGCCTTTGACCAGCTCACGGAGCAGTTTCAGCTAGAAAAGATTAAGACTATCGGCGATGCCTACATGGTGGTGGGGGGATTGCCCACGCCTAGGGCGGACCATGCTGAGGCGATCGCAGAGCTGGCGATCGCCATGCAGGATGAGGTCAGAAAAATTCGTCAGCAGAGCGGAGATTCCATCGAGATTCGCATCGGCATCAACACTGGGCCTGTGACAGCAGGGGTAATTGGCACCAAGAAATTCATTTACGACCTTTGGGGTGATACGGTTAACCTCGCAAGTCGGATGGAATCCCATGGCTTGTCCAGCACGATCCAGGTCAGTGAGGCCACCTATCAGCGTCTTCAAAGCCAGTATCGGTTCCGCGTTCGCGACGATGTCTCAATCAAGGGCAAAGGCACCATGACGACCTACATCCTTACGGGCCGACAGCGAGCATCTGAACGGCTATCGACTTTAATGCCTACCCAATAGTGCCCATTAAAATCGTGGATAGTATTAAGTTTTGTTAAAAAAGCAATAGGGGGTGTGACCCCCTACGTTGAGATGACATATAGTTATTTCAGATGCACCCTGATGGTTGGGAGGGCCAAAACTGGCTCTCCCTTTTTTTTGGTTTGTTTTCCCAGGCATGCAGCTCGCGGCACATGATTGGTGCTAGATGCTGTTGAGCCACCACCAGGCCGAGGCCATCCCGCTAGCGGTAGCCCGCTGCCAAGCAGTACTACCCTAAGATCGTCGCAGTGCTCCGCCTATCCCGCGCAGCAGTTAAGGGGGTGGTGAAGCGGCGCGTGAGCAGTAGGCAAACAATTCCTAAAAAGCACGCAACCTATTTTTAGATTTGCTACAATGTGGGCATGCTAACCCTGACGTATCAGTATCGACTGCGCCCTAGCAAAGAGCAGATTCAGATTTACGAAGACTGGCTAGAAGCCTCTCGTAACGTATGGAACTATGCTTTAGCTGAGCGCAAAGACTGGTACCGCTCTAGGTCATGCATCGCCGACAGGTGTTCATTGCGGGGTGAGTACATCATCCCTGCTGATGCGCCTAGACCCACCTTTGCTAGTCAGTGCAAGGCGCTCACCCAAGCCCGCAAGGTCTTTCCCGACTTGAAGCGGGCTAACGCTCAGATGCTCCAGCAGGTGTTGCGGCGTCTAGAAAAGGCGTTCGTATCAATGTGGGAGCGCAGCCACGGCTTCCCTCGGTTCAAAAAACAGGGGCGGCTGCGTTCACTGCTATTCCCTCAGCTAGGCGTAAATCCTATGCAAGGCGATCGCGTTAAGCTGCCGGGTATTGGCTGGGTAAGGATGCGGCTATCGCGGCCCATTCCCGACGGCTTTGAGTTAAAGCAAGCTCAGGTCGTCAGGAAAGCGTCAGGCTGGTATGTGATGCTCACGCTTCAGTCCGATGTGGAGGTGCCGGAGGTGCAGCCCCATGGTAGGGCAATCGGTATTGATGTCGGGCTAGAGAGCTATCTGGCGACCTCTGACGGTGAGTTAGTTAAGTCCCCTAAGTTCTTTGTGAATCTCCAGTGCAAGCTGAGATTGCTGCAGCAGCGAGCTAGTCGCAAAGTCAAGGGGTCGAATAACTGGCGTAAAGCACAGAAAAGGGTTGCACTGCTGCATGAGCACATCCGCAACTGTCGCCAAGACTGGTTCTATAAGCTGGCTCACCGGCTGTGTGATGGCGTTGGTATGGTGTTTGCTGAGACGCTGAACTTCAAGGCGTGGGCTAGGGGCATGTTCTCCAAGCACAGCCTGGATGCCGCCCATGGTGAATTTTTGCGTATCCTCAGATGGGTGTGCTGGAAGCGCGGTGTTTTTTATGCCGAAGTGGATGCCAATCTAACTAGTCAGACTTGCCCGAATTGCCAGACAGTGACGGGTAAAAAGCCGCTATCAGAGCGGATGCATCATTGCCCTGAATGCGGCTATACGACGAACCGAGATGTGGTGGCTTCTCAGGTGGTGATGCAGCGTGGATATACAGCGGCGGGACGCGCCGTAGTGATGCTTAGCTAGGGGTTAAGGGTTACCTCCCCTTTGATCTAGGAATCTCCGACTGTACCGGTAGGGTCAGGGGGAGAGCGTCAACAGATGAACAATACCGACTAAGATAGAAAGCATTAATACGCTGCTGCAAGTGGTGTAATGCTCGGATTGGGGGGTGGCACTGGGCCGCTTTTGTTTTTCAGAGCATCATCGCTTGCGCTCCAGCACATGCGAACGTCACCTTTGCCATTCTTATGTTTGAAGCCCTTTCAAATCGGCTCGACGCTGCCTGGAAGACGCTCCGGGGTCAAGACAAAATCTCTGAGTCTAATATTCAAGACGCGCTCCGAGAGGTGCGTCGGGCGCTGCTAGAGGCCGATGCCAATCTGCAGGTCGTCAAAGGTTTTGTTGAAGAGGTTAAGGCCAAAGCCCAAGGTGCCGATGTTGTTTCAGGGGTACGCCCCGATCAGCAGTTCATCAAAATTGTCCATGATGAGCTGGTCGCCCTGATGGGTGAAACGGGCGTCCCGTTGGCTCATGCCGACCCAGGGCCAACTATTGTCTTGATGGCGGGTCTCCAAGGCACCGGAAAAACGACGGCTGCCGCTAAGCTGGCGCTGCACCTGCGGAAGCAAAACCGCAGCGCGCTTTTGGTGGCAACAGATGTTTACCGCCCCGCTGCCATCGACCAGCTGGTGACCCTAGGTAAGCAAATCGACGTGCCGGTATTTGAGCTAGGGTCAGACGCTGATCCGGTGGAGATCGCCCGCCAGGGCGTTGAGCAGGCCAAGGCTGATGGCGTTGATACCGTCATTGTTGACACGGCGGGTCGGCTGCAGATTGATCAAGCAATGATGGCTGAGCTGGCGCAAATTAAGCAGACAGTCCAGCCCCACGAGGTGCTGCTGGTTGTTGATGCTATGACGGGCCAAGAGGCAGCCACCCTCACCCGCACATTCCACGATGATATTGGCGTGACAGGGGCCATCTTGACGAAGATGGATGGCGATACCCGCGGCGGCGCGGCGCTCTCAGTCCGCAGTATTTCAGGTCAGCCAATTAAGTTTATCGGCGTGGGCGAGAAGGTTGAAGCGCTACAGCCGTTTTATCCCGATCGGATGGCCTCCCGCATTCTCGGCATGGGCGATGTGCTGACGCTCGTGGAGAAGGCGCAAGAATAAGTCGACCTGGAAGAAGCCGAAAAAATGCAGGAGAAAATCCTGTCGGCTCAATTCGACTTCAACGATTTTCTCAAGCAGACACGGCTGCTAAAGACCATGGGATCTCTCGGCGGTTTGGCCAAGATGATTCCTGGTATGAACAAAATTTCTGGGGACCAGCTGCAGCAGGGGGAGGTCCAGCTTAGGCGGGCCGAGTCCATGATTAACTCCATGACCATGGAGGAGCGGCGCAACCCGGAACTGCTCTCTGGCTCTCCTAGCCGCCGCCGACGCATCGCCCAGGGTGCGGGTTATGGCCTCAATGACGTCAGCAAGCTGGTCAGCGACTTTCAAAAGATGCGATCGCTCATGCAGCAGATGGGACAGGGCAACATGATGCCGGGCATGGGCGGCGGCATGCCCGGACTAGGGGATATGTTTGGCGGCGGCATGCCGGGAATGGGGGGCGGTACGCCCGGTATGGGCGGCGGCATGCCAGGCTGGCGCGGTTACCAGTCCAGCGGTCGCGGTGGAGGTAAGAAAAAGAAGAAAGGCAAGAAAAAGAAAGGCTTTGGCAGTTTGTAAATGGTTGGGCAACGCTTTTACATTGGCCCAACAACCACACTGTGGCGCATAGAATTGCACACAGCCGTTCTGTGGCGGAAACTATCCTGGTTAGTAGACGGTCATTCTGTATTGATTTGAAGTCGGAATTGGTTATATTCAGCGGCTTGCATACCGATAGCGCGGCTAGCCGTGGTATATCGATTTTGCTTATCAATGGCCTAGGGCAGTAGCCAGTAGGACGATCAGGGCTTCTGAACTCTTAAATATGCTGCTGTTAAATTGCCAAATTTCAGCGTGACGGATATTCTGCATAGGGTTGTTTCTACCAACCCATGTATTTAGCGCAGACTTGGTCACCTTCCTTAAGATTGTTGAGACACCAGCAGTATGCAAGCTCATAGAAATGTCATCGTTATTGGCATCACCACAGCCGTTCTTCTTGGACCCATTGTCCCAGCAAACGCTCAATCCCACGGTTCTACAGTAATTGGATCGGCGGCGACAGGTGCTTCTAAACCCTTAGCTCAAAAACCGCGATCGCGATTGGATGAGCCGAGACCTGACCTAACTACCTATGAGGTTTCACCAGAACGGATTGAGGTAACAGAGTCAAGTGATACGGTCCATCGACTAGCATCTTCCCAGACTAGTCTTACCGTCGCCCAAGTGGATAGCGATGCATCACGTGACGAAAATATAGAAGAAGACATAGACGAGTCTGGTGTAGAGGATGAGCTAGATGCTGCCGATGGTGCCGATCTAGAGTCGGTGAGTGACTTCTTAGATCAAGACCCCGCCAGCGATGCTGATGTACCAGCCCCGTCCGATCCCCTATCCCAGCCTCTTGACCTAGACAACGAGGGTGAATTGGACGCGTCACCCAGCTCGTCGGATGAGGAAACAGACGCTGAGGCGGATGTTGAATCAGATACCGAGGTCGAAGCTGAAGGAGATATTGAGGCCGAGGAAGCCCCGTCGGCCCTAGTCCAAGATGTGCTAGAAGCGCTGCGTGCTCCGGCAAACCCACTCTTTTTCCCAACCAATCCAGAAACGCTGGAGCTAACCGAAACCGTCCCAATCACGTTGGAACAGGCTTTACAGGTCTCTTACCGCAATAGTCGCGAACTCCAAACGGCTCAGCTTCAGCTTGAACAAAGCCAGGCCGCGCTGCGAGAGGCCCAAGCCCAGCGGCTACCAACCTTAAGCGGCAACACCAGCTATACGCGATCATCAGTCAACCAGTTTAGACAAGAGGCAGGCGACAGCCCATTTTTTCAAGGGGGCAATAGTTCTGAGACCAGCAATGCCGCGACGGGGACTTTGTCCTTGAACTACGATCTTTTTACATCAGGGCAGCGGCAGTCCAGCATTAGAGCAGCCCGTGAAGCCAAGCGTTTACAGGAGCTTCAGCTAGAGGTTGTGGCGGAAGAGATCCAGCTCAACGTCACTCAGGCCTACTATGATATTCAAGAAGCTGACGAGACCGTTCGCATCAACCGTGACAACCTAAATGAAGCGCTCATCAGCTTTCGCGACGCCGAAGCTCGCGAACGCGCTGGTGTTGGAACTCGGTTCGACCGGCTCCAAGCCCAAGTTGAAGTCGCCAACGCTCGCCAGAACCTGAGAAACTCGATTAGCAACCAGCTCATCTCGCAGCGGCAGCTGGTAGAGATTCTGAGCTTGCCACCTAGTGTTAACCTCACAGCGGCAGATCCAGTAGATCTTGCAGGGCGATGGCAGCTTTCGCTAGCGGAAAGCTTGACGCTAGCCTACAAAAATCGGGCTGAGCTAGAACAGCAGCTAGTGCAACGAGAATTGAACCGTCAACAGCAACGTGCCGCACGAGCCAATACGCTGCCACAGCTTTCCCTGTCGGCGCAGTATCAGGTTCAAGATCTCCTAGACGAAACTCGTGCCATCAGCGGTGGGGATCAAGACTCGTTCTCTATTGGTGCGCAGCTTGACTGGCTGTTTTTTGATGGCGGGGCATCCCGAGCCCGAGCACGGCAAGAAGGTCTAGATATTGAGATTGCCGAGACCGACTTCGCAGATACCCGCGAATCGATTCGCTTTGAGGTTGAACAGGCCTTTTTCAATATTGAGTCAAACCTAGAGAATATCCAGACGGCCCGCGCAGCGGTGCAGCTAGCAGAAGAGTCACTGCGGCTTGCTCGACTGCGGTTCCAGGCCGGGGTAGGAATTCAGTCAGACGTCATCCAGGCCCAAACGGATTTGACGGAAGCTGAAGCCAATCTCGTGAACGCTGTGCTGGGATATAACCGCGCCCTTGTGGCGGTTAAGCGCGCTGTGAGTAACCTGCCGGATAACAACCTCTCAGACATCCCCCCCGGAAATATTTAGGGCTGGATGATTCAGACCTGCAGGGCAGATTGATCTGCCCTGCCATTACCAACAATCTGATGGTCAGGGATTGGATCCGGTTGATTCGCACAGAGAATCTCCAGAACTTTTTCTGCATTCATCAATCGCTTTAGAACCACCTGACCGATAGAATCGGGAGATTGATGGTTGCTCGGCTTGACCTCGACCATCAAAACGGCATCTTCAACCTGGTAGAGCCGCAGTCGCTCATCGACCTCGGTGATGCAGAGGCTGAGTTGCTGAATTTGGGGCTTTCGTCGCCACGCCATCTCATTCCATAGGCCGCCTGACTCCCAAACCCGGCCTACGGTCCAGCCGTCTGATAAGAAAAAAAATTTTGCCATGGCGTTTTTGTGGTTGTTGCGTGGACTGTTGATAAGGTTGTCAGACAATATATCTCAGAGCATGCCCCGCTGCGGTTAGTCCGCTAGCGTTGCTTATTCTTTCCGCGAAATACCCCTTAGACCAGAACGATCCGGTTGCTTAGCGACGACACTTGACAGCCAGTTCATGGGTGGTTCACATCCTGTGGGCCTGAGAATAGCAACAACTGGGCTGGCCTAGCGTTGCTCAGGGTCCGCAC
>JBARYO010000828.1:0-4663 GCA_049647905.1 Elainellaceae cyanobacterium
CGCATAGGTATTCACATCCTTCTGCACCTGCCGCGATCGCCATCCTCTAAACCACGCTGCCAGGACCACGAAACCTAAACCCCGAGGCCCTGGCGATCGCCCTTCAGCCCTCGGCTCGGCTAACGAATGGGACGCTGCTGCACCAGATAGCTCAACACCTGCCCCTGGGCCGGGGTAATGCGAATGCCCTGCTCCGGCACCGTAATCAGCGGCGTCCACAGGCGGTGCTCCACATACTGCAGCACATGCAGCCGCTCAATAGCGTGGCGAACGCCTTCAGGCGAGCCGATCAGCAGATGGCGCAGATACTCACACCCTGGCGATGGCGATGGCTCCACCAGCGTTGGGATAGCGGGCTCCTCCAGCGGAGAAGGAAGCCGAGCGGACTGGTCCGCTGCAAGCTGTTGGGCTATAGCAAGCTTTGCCGCCTCTCGAGCAAGAGGCAGCCGAGGATATTGAGATGTCATGAGGGACTCCTGTTAGGTGAGTTGGAGTCCCCCAAAGAACCCGGACATTCCAGACGTTTCAGGGGTTCGGAATGACTCAGGTACAATCAACCAAGGTCATCCGCACAGCTAACTCTGTCGTGGTGGCTCAGGGGCTGCATGTTGCGTCATCAACATGCAGCTCCGCCAGACCGAATCTTTGGGAGACTAGAACCATGGATCACGGCTCTAGCCCCATAGAGTAGGGCATTTGCGCTGCTATGGCAAGAGGGTAGATCTGGAGGCGTTGGCGCAGCAGCCCGGAGGGCACCGCCTCACCTCAATTTTCTGCTCCGTCCTCCAGCTCCGGCGGTGACACCGTCCGCGATCGCTCATAGCGCTGCGCAAGCTGCTCCACCACATCATCCAGCCCCAGGCGTTGCCCCATAGTCTTTGCCGCCCCATAGGCCATCCGCGCTGCCCCATAGGCCTCACTTCCCGCCAGCATCTGTGTATCTTTAATCAACATCTGCAGCTCGCTCAGGTTAAAGTACAGGCCAGTCAGGCCTACATTTTGGATACCCCCCACTGTCAGCGCTCAGGCCCATGGGTTTTACGAGACATGTATCAAAGCGAATAGCAAACTCCGTATATTCCGCTCCGGATGTAGCAGATGTCCGGATGCATTGGGCCATCGGCGCGCCCACCTGCTACGGTGCGTCAAGGCTTTGAGCCAGTCGCGCTGTCCTAACCAGCTGGCCAAATAGACCCGTGGGCGAGGCCCATGCCTATCAGCCGCGACACCCCAACCTATCGGCGCTGACATGCCCGCTCTCATTGCTGACACTCAAAGTGCCACTGTCCATAGCCTGGCCTATCACTGTTCATAGGCACCAGTATCATCGTTGACACATCACGTGCCAGCGCCGATAGGTCAGCGTATCAACAGCGATAGATTTATTATCACGGCTGTCGGTATAGATGTCAGGACTGACAAGTGACATCTCGCGGTTGATAGGCCGAGGTATCAATTCCGACAGATCTCCCTATCGGCGGCGACAATTCGAAGTGCAGCTCAATTCACCTATGGGCCATCGACATCCCGCCAAGAGACGCCATACAGCCCATCAACGGCCCGATCGATTGCCCCATCCATTTCTCGAAGCCCTGCCGCGCCAGCATGGCGGTTCAACGCCTGTCGCTGCCGCACGAGCTGACACAGGCGATCGCCCCTCAACCCCAAGCCCTTTAGGCCACGACAAGGCAGCGGCAGCAACCGCACCTGGGGCGGCCCAACCCGCAGGTAGCCGCCTTGCAGCGCGTTGCCGCCAAACATCGCCTGAAAGTAGGCCGTCAACAGAGCGCTGTTGAGCAGCCCTAGCAGGATTGGCCCCAGGGCATCCGCCGAGCCTGGCGGCAGCAAAATCAGCGTTGTCGATTTCCCGGCCATCACGGTGCCGTCCTTATCCCAGACGCACTCCAGCTGGCGCGTGAGCCCGGCGACAATGAGCTTGGAGGCAGTGGCCTGCCGGTAGCGTTTGGGCAGCAGCTCTACCAAGGCTGGCTTGGCGATCACCGGATGCCGGTAGCGATCGCCCAAGTACTGCAGCGGCTTGTGCCCCCAATGGTGAACATACCGGTCGATCGTGCCGCTGTTGACTAACCGCAGCGCGTTTTTGGGATGGGGCTGCTCGTGGATTAGGGGCTGGAGCCGATAGGCCTCTGATACCGACGCGGCCCCCACCACCGCCAAGGCATCGCCCAACGTGGGATACGTCTGGAGCTGAGCCACCCAATCGCCAGGGCCAGAGACCGGCCCCAAGGGGCGATCGCCGCCAGAGAAGCACCAAGGGTGAGGGGAGCTAGGGCTGGAGCACCGTCGGTGTATTGCGGCTGGCTGGTCTAGGCTGTGCATGACCTCATAGCGAAACGGGCTGGACGGCCCGCTGGCGCTTTTTTGAACCACATAGACGATGGGATAGACAGCGGCCTGAAACGCATTGACCCGGCTGTAATCGCGGAGGTAGTGCAGGTGATAGCAGCCCAAAAGCGATCGCGCTTCAGCGGCATAGGCGGCTGAGGTGAGTTTGTTGGGCACCACGAAGCTATGCCAGCCTCCGTCGCGGCAGAGGTCTAGCGCGCGCTCAATAAAGACGCAAAACAGGTCCCAGTTGCCCCGCGCCGTCTGGTACTGCGCCCGGCAGTAGGTGCGCCAGTGGGGCAGGTGCCGCGTCATGGCCTCGGAGTCGAGGTAGGGGGGGTTGCCGAGGACGACGTCGAACTGGGTTTGCGGCAGCGGGTAGGGCGCCAGGTGGTCTGAGGGGGCGATCGCGTTGGGGGGATCGGACGATCGGACGAGGGTGTTGCCGCAGCGAATCGTTTGGCTGAGGCTGGCGAAATTGATGTCTCGTAACTCTTCTAGTGTTTCGCCACTCGAAGATCTCCCCGCTAAATCTGATCGCAGAACTGCCTCTATCATGGCTAACCCCAGCGCCAGTCGCGTCACCGCCACCGCATTGGGGTCTACATCGACACCGAACAGGCCCGCCAATAGCGGCATACCATCATCGGGGCAGGAGGGCCGATAATACTGGGCCAAATATCGGTACGCCGTCACGAGAAATACGCCGCCGCCGCAGGCTGGGTCGAGGACCGTTGGTGCGGTGGCGCAATCGCGGCAGGCGGCTCCTAATGTGGCTTCCACCATGAACTGGGCGATCGCCGCTGGGGTGTAGTAGCTGCCCTGGCGCTTGCGGATGTGCGGCGCTAGTGCTGAGGTGGCCAGCTCGGTTTCGTAGGTTTGCCCCAGGACTGTGGGAAGCTTGTGCGCAATCGACGAGAGGGACCAAGACCGCTGTAGCAGCGCCCAAAGATCAACAGAGACGTCGAGGTCAGCGGTGCATACCGGGGCGATCGCGGTCCACCAGTGGCGCAGGTGCTCTAGGGTGAACTCTGCGGCAGGATCTACCATTAACGGAGCCACTGATATAGCGAAGGCCCCTTCCCCACGTACTGTCTCAACGCTAAAACCTCTCCGCTATCAGCGTAAAGTTGGGGAGCACTGCTTTCCCCGATGGCTCGGTTGGCGAGGTCGGGGTTATTGCAGCAGAGCTGATAGAATTGCGCGTCGCTGAGGGGGATGTGGGTGAGGTCAAGTTTGAGGGGGAGTGTGGGAAGGGTCATGGCGTGAAGGCTCACCACTGGTCTTGAAGTTAGGTTTATTATCGCAAACAAACCGATAACCGATCGCCCCCCGTGTCGCCCACAGCTACATCCGTTCCTATAATGGGATTTGGTAGGGATATGGTTACATCCCCACCAAGCTTCCTACCAGACGACCCCAGCCCATGGCCCAAGACCTAGAGCACGAAGTAGAGACCCGGCGCAATTTCGCCATCATCTCCCACCCCGACGCCGGAAAGACGACGCTTACCGAAAAGCTACTGCTCTATGGAGGCGCTATCCACCAAGCTGGGGCTGTTAAAGCGCGCCGTGCCCAGCGTCACGCCACCTCAGACTGGATGAAAATGGAGCAGCAGCGTGGCATCTCCATCACCTCCACCGTGCTGCAGTTTGACTACGACGGCTATCAAATCAACCAGCTGGATACCCCCGGCCACCAAGACTTTAGCGAAGACACCTACCGCACCCTGGCCGCCGCCGACAACGCGGTGATGCTAGAGGACGCCGCCAAGGGCCTAGAGCCCCAGACGCGCAAGCTGTTTGAGGTGTGTCGGATGCGATCGCTGCCCATCTTCACCTTTTTCAACAAGATGGACCGCCCAGGCCGCGAGCCGCTAGAGCTGCTAGACGAAATTGAGCGGGAGCTAGGGCTGCAGACCTACGCGGTCAACTGGCCCATCGGCATGGGGGACTACTTTAAGGGGGTGTTTGACCGGCGCAAGCGGCAGGTTCACCTGTTTGAGCGATCGGCCCACGGCACCCGCGAGGCGCAAGACACGGTGATGGAGCTGGGAGACCCGCGCATTGAGAAGCTGCTGGACAAAGAGCTGTATTACCAGCTGAAAGAAGACATTGAGCTGCTGGATGAGGTGGCCCCAGACTTAGATCTGGACCTAGTGCACCAGGGCAAAATGACGCCGGTGTTCTTTGGCAGCGCCATGACCAACTTTGGCGTGGAGCTGTTTTTGGAGTCGTTCTTGGACTACGGCCTCAAGCCCACGTCCCACAGCAGCACCCAGGGCGAAATTTCCCCCACCCATGACGAGTTCACGGGC
>JBARYO010000829.1:0-5692 GCA_049647905.1 Elainellaceae cyanobacterium
ATTTTGACCACAGAGCGAGACTTTACCGCCTTCAAAGGGTTTCCTGTCGTTGTTACTACAAGTGAGCCTGTTAAGGGACAGCTGTCTTGGCAGGGCAATCTGATTCGCCGCGACGAGGAGGCTATCCATCTCAGCTGTCGGGGGCGCACCGTTGCCATTCCCAGAACTCACGTTCAGGAGGTCCAGCTTGGTCAGGAGTAGCGATCGCGCCTAGGGGAATTAACAGCATCGCCCACGGGCCGGCTCAACAGCCCAGTTCACGTACTTAGAGAGGATATTGCCATGTCAATGGTTGAATTGCCGGGTCTCCAGGCCATGATTGACAACATCAGTCAGGAGCGAAATCTACCCAAATCAGCAGTACAGGCGGCGCTGCGAGAGGCCCTATTAAAGGGGTATGAGCGCTACCGCCGCACCTATCGCCCTGAAGCGGAAGTGTTTGACGAGGAGTATTTCGACAGCTTCGAAATCGAGTTAGACACCGAGGATGAGGGCTTCCGGATTTTGGCAACGAAGATGATTGTCGAATCTGTTACGGTACCCGATCACCAGATTTCACTCAACGAAGTCCAGGAAGTGGCAGCAGAAGCCCAGCTGGGCGACACAGTCATTTTGGACGTCACCCCTGAGCAAAGCGAATTTGGCCGTATGGCGGCGATTCAGACTAAGCAGGTGCTCTCCCAAAAGCTACGGGACCAGCAGCGAAAAATTGTCCAGGAAGAGTTCAAAGACCTAGAGGGTACGGTCCTGCAGGCCAGAGTCCTGCGGTTCGAGCGGCAGTCCGTGATTATGGCGGTCACCAGCGGGTTTGGCCAGCCAGAGGTCGAAGCCGAGCTTCCTAAGCGTGAGCAGCTGCCCAACGATAACTACCGCGCCAATGCAACGCTGCGAGCTTACTTGAAGCGGGTCTCAGAAGGATCTCATCGGGGGCCACAGCTGGTGGTCTCGCGCGCTGACGCCGGGTTGGTGGTCTATCTATTTGCCAACGAAGTCCCCGAAATCGAGGATGAAATTGTTCGCATCGTTGCCGTTGCTCGGGAAGCCAATCCCCCCTCCCGCTCTGTAGGCCCGAGGACGAAGATTGCCGTGGATACGGTTGAGCGGGATGTGGATCCGGTGGGAGCCTGCATTGGCGCTCGGGGATCTCGGATTCAGGTGGTGGTCAATGAGCTGCGCGGCGAGAAAATTGACGTGATTCGCTGGTCCCCGGATCCGGCAACCTACGTCGCCAATGCCCTCAGCCCAGCTCGTGTGGATGAAGTGCGCCTCATGGATCCCGATGAGCGGCAGGCCCATGTGCTGGTGGGAGAAGACCAGCTGAGCTTGGCTATCGGTAAGGAGGGGCAAAATGTCCGTCTGGCTGCCCGCCTAACCGGATGGAAAATCGACATCAAGGATTCTGCCAAGTACGACTACGAGACAGAAGATCAAAGAATGTCTGAGCTGATGGAGCAGCGACAGATTGCCCGAGCAGCGGCGGAAGCGGAAGCTGAGCGACGAGAGGCCGAGTTTCAGGAGGCCGAAGCGCGCGAGGCCGAGCGACTCGATGCGATGGCCTATGCTATGGAGTTAGATGATTCAGAGCTAGATGATTCAGAGCTAGATGATGCGCCGTCCGATGCTGGCGCTGTCGCGGAGCAAGGCGTTCCGCAGACCACTATAGAAAATGACACGTCAGCCTTAGCCGACTCAGCCGATTTGCCGCCAACGGAAGGCGAATCTCTCCGACAGCTAGAAGAAGAGGCGCAGCCGCCGCAGGCCACACCGAAGCGAAAAAAGGCGGCGGCAGCGGTTGAATCTGACGAGCTCTACGAACCTTAGTTGGAGCTGTAAAGCCTGAGAATGTAGCCCGTGGAACCCAACTATCGCCGCTGTATCAGCTGCCGCCAAGCTTTCCATAAGTCAGCCTTTTGGCGTATCGTTCGTACCCACCCGATGCGAACGGTTCAGCTGGATATAGGGGCGGGGCGATCGGCCTATATTTGTCCCAACGAAGACTGTCTGCGGATGGCTCAGCGGAAAAATCGCCTAGCGAGGGTGCTGAAAGCGCCAGTCCCCAGTGAGATTTATGAGGAACTGTGGAATCGACTCAAGCCGGGTCCAAGTATCTCGTCTTCTGATGGATAGGGCTCATCTGTCATTTTGCGCGGCGGGATGTTCCAGCAGAGGTTACCATTCAAGTAGGTTGCAGCAGATCTTTTTCCTGCAGGGAAGCAGAGGATTAGGCTAGAATCGAACTCTATGACTTAGCGCCAGGGCGATCGCCTTGTAAGCTATAGGTCATAGGTCGATTTTCCACTGTCGTTTTGTGTAGAAATATTAGGTCGTCGTTATGTAGCAGTTTTTTTTGATTCGCATGAGGTAGGGATGAGCAACGACAAAGTTAGAATATACGAATTGTCGAAAGAATTGAACGTAGAGAATAAAGATGTCTTGGCTATTTGCAATGAGCTTAACATTGCCGCAAAGAGCCATAGCAGCACAATCACAGAGTCGGAAGCTGGGCAAATTAGGAAAGCATCGGCGGGCCGACCAGTAGCAGCGCGTCCTTCCGTCACGCGATCGCAGCGAGAGCGACCCGAGATTAAGCCAAAGGCTCCGCCAACGCGTAAGCCTCAGATTTTAGAGTTGCGCAAGCGCAACCCCTCTGACGCTGCGCCATCAGCCCCACAAGCCGATAAGCCGGTTGTGCGGCCCCAGTCTGCCGAACTATCTGAACTTTCACCAGCGCCCCCTAGGCCGATTAAGCCCTCGCGACCCGGCGGGCCGTCCCGTAGCGATCGCCCTGCGGCATCCGCGCCGACAGGCTTGGTCAGCCCCAATGGAGCCCGATCGTCAGGTGTTCCAGCTGCGGCAAAAGCTCCAGGGCAATTTGCTGATAGCCCAGCGGTAGATGCCGTAGAGACAATGCCGGTTGAGGTGCCATCACTGGTCTCTCCCCCCGTCAGACCTCAAGATGAGGCTGACTATGCTGAGACCGATAACGGGCTCAGCAACGGTAATGGGAGTGCTGGAGATGTGCAAAGCGCCGCGCCGCCCCCGATTATAGAGCGGCCTAAACCAGTCCAGCCGACCGAGGCCCAGCCTGATACTGTGGTTCGACTGGCACCGCCACCGAAGCTCAGACGCCCCGTCAGCCGCCCTGTATCAGCACGCGCTCAGAGTGACGATGCCTCGTCTAGTTCGGACGGGTCAGCGAATGACGACGGCTCAAGCGTCAGCGTCATTGACGACATCAGCCTTCTGCGCCCGTCCCCCATGCGGCCAAAGCGCGACAGGAAAAAAGAGGTCGAAGAGGAAGACGAGCAGGAAATTCCGAAGCGCAAAGCGGTGCGTCCTAAGCGCCGGGATCTGATTGTCGATGATGACGACTTTGAAGATGAGGATGGT
Organism: Elainellaceae cyanobacterium; assembly: GCA_049647905.1. Taxonomy (GTDB): domain Bacteria; phylum Cyanobacteriota; class Cyanobacteriia; order CAKZMO01; family CAKZMO01; genus JBCCAG01. Next base: position 3,391 of record JBARYO010000829.1, read on the forward strand.
GATTCGGGTGATGCGGATCAGGTGTCGGCAGAGCAAATGACGCTGTCGATGATGCGTCCACCAAAGCCCAAGAGCTTCGGCGGCGCAACGCCAAAGCCTGCTGCGGCCAAGCGGAAGCCTGCCCCATCTCGGCCCTCTCAAAATCGTGGTAGCAGTAGCCAAGGTCGCCGCGATCGCCGTGAGCAGGAGCAAGCGCCAGAGCGGCCCGAAATCATTGGTATTTCAGAGGACGGCGTTTCCGTCCACGAGCTAGCCGAGCAGCTCATGGTGCCCGAAACTGACATTATCAAGACCCTCTTCTTCAAGGGGATCGCTACCAATATCAACCAGATTCTGGATGTCTCCACTGCCGCCGCTGTCGGCGAGGAGTACGAGGTCATGGTTGAAGCCGAGGCCGGAGAGGCTGAAGCGAAGAAAGTGACCGAGATGATCGACGAGTCGGATCTCGAGAGCCTCGTTCGCCGCCCACCGGTGGTAACCATCATGGGCCACGTTGACCATGGTAAAACCACGCTGCTTGACTCAATCCGGCAGGCGAAGGTTGCCCAAGGTGAGGCCGGTGGCATCACCCAGCACATTGGCGCGTATCACGTCGATGTGCCCCATGGGGATACGACACAGCAAATCGTCTTCCTAGATACCCCAGGTCACGAAGCCTTCACCGCGATGCGGGCTAGAGGGGCACGGGTGACGGATATTGCCGTACTGGTGGTTGCAGCAGACGATGGCGTCCGCCCACAGACCATTGAGGCCATCCGCCATGCCCAAGCCGCTGAGGTGCCGATTGTCGTCGCTATTAATAAAGTCGACAAAGAGCAGGCTCAGCCCGACCGCGTCAAGCAAGAGCTGATGGAGTACAGCCTAGTCGCAGAAGAGTGGGGCGGCGACACGATCATGGTTCCGGTCAGCGCCCTCAAAGGGGAAAACCTAGATACCCTGCTGGAGATGCTGCTGCTGGTCTCCGATGTAGAAGACCTGAATGCCAACCCTGACCGTAACGCTCGCGGTACGATCATTGAGGCTAACTTGGACAAAGCTCGTGGCCCCGTCGCAACGCTGCTGGTCCAAAATGGTACCCTGCACATCGGTGACGTGGTTGTGGCCGGGTCCGTGTTCGGTAAAGTGCGGGCCATGATTGACGACCGAGGCGATCGCGTTTCGGCAGCGGCACCGTCCTTTGCCGTTGAGGTGTTGGGCCTTAACGATGTGCCGGCAGCTGGTGAAGACTTTGAAGTCTTCTCGGATGAGAAAGAGGCCAGATCGGTTGCCGACAGTCGCGCCGATGCCCAACGTCAATCTCGCCTGCAGCAGACCCTAGCATCGCGCCGGGTCAGCTTGAATACCCTTTCAAGCCAGGCCCAAGAGGGAGAGCTGAAGGAGCTAAATCTGCTGATCAAAGCCGACGTTCAAGGCTCACTGGAAGCGATTTTGGCATCCCTGCAACAGCTGCCTCAAGATGAGGTGCAGGTGCGGGTACTGCTGTCTGCCCCTGGTGAAATCAGTGAAACAGATGTTGATTTAGCTGCGGCAAGTGGCGCGGTCATCATCGGCTTTAACACCACGCTGGCCAGCGGCGCTCGTCAAGCTGCCGACCAAGCCGGTGTGGATATTCGAGAGTACGACATCATCTACAAGCTGCTGGAAGATATCCAGGGCGCGATGGAAGGTCTGCTCGAGCCTGAGATGGTTGAAGAGCCACTGGGTCAAGTCGAGGTCCGTGCGGTATTTACGGTTGGTAAAGGCTCTGTGGCAGGCTGTTACGTTCAATCGGGCAAGGTGGTTCGCAACTGCCGCGTCCGTGTTCAGCGCGGCGGCAATGTTGCCTATGAAGGCGGGCTAGATTCCCTCAAGCGGATGAAGGATGATGTGAAAGAGGTGAACTCTGGATACGAGTGCGGTATCGGCATTGACAAATTCAATGGCTGGGAGGAAGGCGACATCGTTGAGGCGTTCCGCCTGGTGTCGAAGCGACGTACGTTGACGCTGTAGCGTACACCGCCAACAATTGCACCTGAGGACCTGCAACTATGCGGGTTCTTTTTTGATCTCACCTCCATCGTGGAGACGATAAGCCACCACAATTTTTTAGCCCACACTCCGCACTTTGAATTGGCACATTTCGAATTAACGCTAGAAGTGCTGATATCAAAAGGCTTCAGCGCCTTATAGTTCAATCAAACTACAGAGTATTGATTCTCATTAAGCTCGAACTGTTGATAGCGTCGCCGACGAAAATTCCTGTAACCCTCATTGCTTCGTGTTAATTATCCGATGTGCCAGTCGGAAGTGCGGAAGACGGGTT
>JBARYO010000830.1:0-1790 GCA_049647905.1 Elainellaceae cyanobacterium
TAATGCTGTGGTGCCTTGATGCCCCCGTAGCGGCGATCGCGCTTTTGGTAATCCCGCAGCGCCTGGTGAAACTCTGACCGGTTAAAGTCAGGCCACAGCGTGTCGGTAATATACAGCTCAGCGTAGGCGGTTTGCCACAGGAGAAAGTTACTGAGGCGCATCTCGCCACTGGTGCGGATCAGCAGGTCAGGATGGCTTGTGCCTGCCGTATAGAGATGCTCTTCAAACAGGCATTCGTCTATGTCTTCTGGCTGCAAGTCCCCCTGAGAAACTTTATGGGCGATGGCACGGCAGGCTTGTACAATCTCCTGACGACCACCATAGTTTTTGGCAATTGTAAACTGAATCCCTTTGTTGTCGCGGGTTGCAGCCATGGACTGCTCAATTTCTTCCCTCAGGGATGGGGGCAGCTCGTCGAGCTTTCCAGCAAACCGAATCTTTACATTTTCCCGCACCAGTTCTGCCAACTCTTGCCGCAAAACCCGCTCAAACAGCGCCATTAGAAACTCGACTTCTTCTAGCGGACGACTCCAGTTTTCGGTGGAAAACGAATAGGCTGTCAAGGCGCTGATGCCCCAATCGTGGCAGCAGCGCAGGAGTTCCTTCAGCTTGTCGACACCCCGGCGATGCCCCATACTGCGCGGTAGCCCGCGACGGCTGGCCCACCGCCCATTCCCATCCATGATGACAGCGATGTGATCTGGTAAGCGATCTCGCCTTAGGTCAGATGGTAGGTCAATCAGAGCTGTCTGCTTTGCCGTCATAGTGTCTCCCACGAATCGCTGGTCCCGCTCCAAGGTAACAAGTGAATTTTGTCAGTTTCCTCAGGATACGCCGATCTTGAAGATTCCTTTACATCACAGGCTAGCCTCGCTTAGATTTTCGCTTATTTCGCCCATTGGAATGGAAGAATAGCCGAATAACGCGAGATACGCTGCGGCGTATCTGATTTCCCAGCCATCGCCCAAAATTCCGTAGCCTGGGGGAGACAACCTCACGCTCCGTAGATTGCGTAAATCGCTCTCGGAGAATTTCCCGCAGCCGATTGCTGGTTAGCGGGCGCTCGAGAGCCCCCCGTTCGGCAACAGAGATTGAGCCCGTTTCTTCCGAAACAACGATGCATAGGCAGTGCTCTACCCGCTCAGTAATGCCCATAGCGGCCCGGTGCCGGGTGCCAAGCTGCCGCGAGGCGTCACGCTCAGAAATTGGCAGAATCACGCTAGCTGCAACGACGCGAGAGTCCCGAATCAAGACAGCGCCATCATGGAGCAAGGTGGACGTTTGAAAGATAGTTTGTATCAGTTCTCCAGACACGTCTGCATTGAGACGAACGCCGGGAACCGAAAAGTCTCGTTCATCAATGGGTCGGTCAGTCTCTAAAATGAGTAGGGCTCCGATACGGTTTTGCGATAGATTCTTGACCGCATCCACAATTTCATCGATGACATCGTCTGGTTTGGAGGTTGTTTCACGGGCAGGGCGAAATAGCTGCAGGAGTTCGCCGCGTCCCAGCTGCTCCAGCAGGCGGCGAAACTCTGCTTGGAAAATAAAAGCCATTGCGACAGCAGAACCAATTACTAGCTTTTCCAAAACAAAGCTTAATAATGTAAAACCTGCTGCGTTGCTGAGGGCCGCGGCCAGCATCATGACGATTAACCCTCGTACCATCCACAGCGTCCGCCGCTCCCCAATGACGACTAGCACCATGTAGGCCAGGACTAAGACTAAGCCGACGTCAAGCACAGGGATGAGCAAGGCTTGAGTCCAGCCAAGATTCGCTAGCCATTGCT
>JBARYO010000831.1:0-1608 GCA_049647905.1 Elainellaceae cyanobacterium
CCTGTCTTGGACTTTTGCAATTGTAGTCAATTCGCAGAAGGCCATCCTAGACAAGCCATAGTCCGGGATGGCCAAATTGGCGGGGTTTTCTTGACCTAAACCAGAGAAAACCCATGACATTCCTATATCCTGAGCGGCCTTCTACTGAGGCCGCATCCATCTTGCTGCCCACCGATGGGGCACCCATTTTGGAAAGGCAGACCTCGCAGGAGCGATCGCCTCAACCCCCCAACCCCAACGGCGAAATCATCCGCCACATCCTCATTGGCTCCCCGGAAGGCATCCGCGAAGCCATCCACCTGCTGCACCTCAAGCGCTACGTGGAGCAGTCCCTCTGGACCCAGCTGATTAAAATTGGCGATGACGGCGTCAAAATCACCCATAAGGAAGGGCAAGTCCTGAGTTACCTAACGCGACAGCGTTCGTTAGACGTACCCCTGGGGTAATAATCGCTTAGACAGAAAACCGCGATGCTATCAAAATGCATCGCGGCCCATCGTACCTCAAGCCAAATCGCTAGTGAACCACTAACTCGCTTTCCTCCGCCTGCTTAGTCAGGATACGCTGAGTCAATTTGTCAGGCACCTCCTGCAGATGGTCATACTGCCAGCAGAACGAGCCCACCCCCATGGTGGTCGATCGCAGCTCAATGATGAAATCCTGCATCTCAGCTTGGGGAAGATAGGCTGAAACCTCATCCCAGCCCTGCCAGCCCGGTTTAGCCCCATAGCCCAGGATTTGGCCCCGGCGCGTGCTGATCAGCCGTAGGGCATTGGCGGTAAACGCCGTTGGCACCGATACCGTCACGGTGAGAATAGGCTCCAAGAGACTGGGCTCACAAGCCGAAAGCCCCTCCTGCATCGCCAGCCGCGCTGCCTGCCGAAATGCCTGCTCCGAACTATCCACCGCATGGTACGACCCATTGACCAGGGTGACGCTCACATCCACCACCGGAAAGCCCAGCGGCCCGTGATTGAGGTATTCTCGCACCCCGCTTTCCACGCCGGGGATGTACTGTTTTGGCACTATGCCCCCGACAATAATGTTGCCAAACGTGATGCCGCTGCCCCGAGGCAAAGGCGAGATATCAAGGGAGACATCGCCAAACTGCCCGTGCCCCCCTGACTGACGTTTGTAGCGACCATGAACAGCTGCGGCAGACTGATGAATGGTTTCCCTATAGGGCACATGGGGAAGATGAGTCGTCATAGCAAGGCCGTACTTATTGCGCAATCGGTCCAGGGCAATCTTGAGCTGAATATCGCCTTGCCCCCAGAGAATAACCTCATGGGTATCGCCATGATGCTCCCACCGCAACGATGGGTCTTCATCCACAAGTTTGGTCAACGCGCCGCTGAGCTTGACATCGTCGCTATGCCGCTCCGGGGCGATCGCCAAGGCATAGACCGGGGTGACCACCTCGGCTTTGGGTAAGGTGAGGTCGGCATCGGCACTGAGGGTATCCCCAGTGCGTACCTCGTCCATACGCATCAGGGCCACAATGGAACCAGCCTCGGCTTGGGCCACGCTCTCCTGCTGCTGTCCCATCAAGCACCACAAGCCGCCGACGCGCCCTTGATGCAGCATATCCCCCTCATGCACCGTTCC
>JBARYO010000832.1:0-3650 GCA_049647905.1 Elainellaceae cyanobacterium
GGTCTAGACAGTCTGGTGCTCGGCGAAGGGCAGATTCTCTCCCAGGTCAAGCAGACCCACAAGCTAGGACAGCAGCACAACGGCATTGGCCGCACGCTGAACCGGCTCTTCAAACAGGCCATCACAGCGGGGAAGCGGGTACGCACCGAAACCAGCATTGGCACAGGTGCCGTATCCATTAGCTCTGCCGCTGTTGAACTCGCCCTCGTCCATGCCCAAAGCCTCGCCCGCCGCCGCATCGGCATCATCGGGGCAGGGAAGATGGCCAAGCTCCTGGTTCAGCACCTGCTCTCCAAGGGTGCTAACGACATCACCATCATCAACCGCTCCATGCGCGGAGCAGAATCTCTAGCCAAGCAGTTTGACGCCAACTTCTCCCTCTGCACCCTGGCGGAAATGGACGGCACCTTGCCCAACTGTGATCTAGTGTTCACCAGTACCGCCGCTACCCAGCCGCTCCTCAACCGCGTCAGGCTAGAAGCGCTCTTCCCCGCTCCCCAGCCGCTAATGTTAGTGGATATTTCGGTACCGCGTAACGTCGATGGGGACGTGGTGGGCATGGCCCATGTGCAAACCTTCAATGTCGATGACCTCAAGGCCGTCGTGGCGCAAAACCAAGAGAGTCGGCGGCAAATTGCCCTAGAAGCAGAGCAGCTTCTAGAGCAGGAAGTGGATGCCTTTGAAGCGTGGCTGCGATCGTTAGAGACGGTGCCCACCATCAGCAACCTACGCAGTAAGGTAGAGACCATCCGCGAGCAGGAGCTGGAAAAAGCCCTATCGCGGTTGGGCAGCGAGTTTGCCGAAAAGCACCAGGAGATCATCGAAGCGCTGTCCCGAGGAATCGTCAACAAGATTTTGCATGACCCCATGGTGCAGCTCCGGGCCCAGCAGGATATTGAAGCCCGCCGCCACGCCATGCACACCCTTGAAACTCTTTTTAACCTGGAGCGCTCGGGTCGATATACTTAGACTCAACCCCATAATGTCCCTATCATAATGGCTCCATCGCGACGGCTCAGGAGTAGGACATGAGTGTAGTCCAGCCCCGCTATAGGCGGTCAGTTTCAAAAGGCAAGGCTTTTCAACTTGGCCAGATGTGGCCTATGGCGGTAGCCGCAGCTGCGGTAGGGGTGGTGCTGCTGGTGATGCTGGTGGCTGAAGGCTTCTGGTTTGGCGAGGTGGGGTATCTGCGCGTATTTTGGATGCGGATTTTGGTCCAGGGCAGTTTGTGGCTAGTGCCCCTGCTGTTGAGCATCGGGTTCGCGCAATCCAATTTAGCTCGGGCAAATCGGCAAGCTTGGCCCGTGAAGCAGCGTCCAGTCTCGTCGCCCCTCACATCGCAGCTGGCACCGCCACCAACAAATCTAGACCCCAGCAGCGGCATGAGCTGCGAACTCGACTACCCAGGACGGCTACGGTTGGGATGGCTGCTGTTAGCCACCGTTGGCTTGGGTAGTTTGGTCGCGACGCTGCTGCTTTACCATGGTCAAATTGCCCTCAGCCATTGGCAATCAGCCCTTAGCCTCGATAGCGGAATCTCCCCCATTCCTATCAAGTTTCACCTCCGGTCGCTGTGGCAAATCGGGCAACTGCTGCAGACGACCCCCTGGCTCCTGGGTATCCTACCGCCCCTCGTCATCAGCATTCTCATCTATCCCCGCGTTTTGCTGCGGACCATCGCACTGATCATCAGCGCTGTATTCGGGATCGTCATGGCGGAGCACTGGGGGAAAGCGGTGCTGGCCATCAACCCCACGACGTTTAGTCTGACTGACCCCATCTTTGGGCGAGATATTGGGTTCTACGTGATGTTGCTGCCCATTGGCGAACTGCTCAGCTTTTGGTGGGTGGGGCTATGTCTACTGGTGTGGGTGTCGATCATGCTGGTGTATTTGCTATCGGGAAATAGCCTCAGCCAGGGACAATTTTCAGGTTTCGCGACACCGCAGATTCGTCACATCTATCGGTTAGGCGGCATTACCATGGCGGCGATCGCCTTGAGCTATTGGATCGATCGCTACGAGCTGCTGTATTCGGCCACCGGCGTCATCTATGGCGCCAGCTATACCAACGTTGCGGTAGAATTGCCCCTCTCTACGGGGCTGAGCTTGGGGGCGCTGGCGATCGCCGTTTTGCTGTGGGTTCGTTCGTTCTCCCTGCCCCGGCTACCGCTGCTGCGAGGCGATCGCCCCGTGGATATCGCCCCACAGAGACGACCCGCTTGGCCCATGGTGACGGTTGTCGTCGCCTACTTCGGCATTGCTGCACTGGGAGGCGTTGTGCTGCCGCCCCTAGTACAGCGGCTCGTGGTGCAGCCCAACGAGCTAGACCGGGAAGGGCCGTTTATTGAGCACACCATCGCCCTCACCCGTCGGGCTTTTGGCCTCAACGAGATTGACGTGGAGGTGTTTAACCCCCAAAACAGCTTGACCTATCAACAGCTGCTGGAAAACCAGCTCACCGTCAACAACATTCGCCTGTGGGATACGCGCCCGCTGCTGGAAACCAACCGCCAGCTGCAGCGCATCCGCCTCTATTACGAGTTCGCCGATGCCGACGTGGACCGCTACACCCTCACCGGGGCAAAGGGCAGTGAGGAGCGGCAGGTGCTCATCGCCGCCCGTGAGCTGGACTATAGATCTGTGCCAGACGAAGCCAAAACCTGGGTCAACCAGCATTTGATCTACACCCACGGCTATGGGTTTACCCTGAGCCCCGTCAACACTGCAGGAGAAAGCGGCTTACCTCAGTACTTTATTCGCGGCATTGAGCATATTCCCAGCAGTGAAGCGGTGCGCCAAAGCATTCCCGTCAGTCAGCCCCGCATTTACTACGGGGAACTAACCAACAACTACGTGCTGACCCAGACCAACGTGCAGGAGCTGGACTATCCCAGCGGCAGCGACAATGTTTACAACACCTACGATGGCAATGGCGGTATCGCCATTGGCCCCTTCTGGCGGCGGCTGATCTATGCGGTGCGTCTGCGGGACTGGCGGCTATTGCTCACGGAAGAAGTCACACTTGAAACCAAACTGCTGTTTCGCCGCAGCATTGCTGACCGGGTGCAGGCCATCGCGCCATTTCTGCGCTACGACAGCGATCCCTATCTAGTGGTAGCAGATCCCGGCGGACCGCTGCGACCGGGAGTTGCACCGAATCAGAGCAGCGACCCTAGCTACCTCTATTGGGTAATCGATGCCTACACCGTCAGCGATCGCTTCCCCTACGCCGCCCCCCTCAACAACGACTTCAACTACATCCGCAACTCGGTCAAAGTGGTGGTGGATGCCTACCATGGCACCGTGGCCTTCTACATTGCAGACCCAGACGACCCCATTATTCAGTCCTGGAGCCGCATCTTCCCCGGCATGTTTCAGGCTCTAGACGACATGCCCGATGCGCTGCGACGCCACATCCGCTATCCCCAAGATTTCTACCGGGTGCAGGCGCAGCAGCTAATGACCTACCACATGACAGACCCTCGCGTGTTCTACAACCGTGAGGATGAGTGGCGTGCCCCATCAGAGATCTACGCCAACGAGCAGCAGCGGGTGGAGCCCTACTATTTGCTGATGGAGCTGCCCAACGCGGACCAGGGTGAGTTTTTGCTGTTTCGGCCCTATACCCCAGCCCAGCGGCGCAATCTC
>JBARYO010000833.1:0-8440 GCA_049647905.1 Elainellaceae cyanobacterium
GCCATGGGTAATCCAGTCCTCGCGAATCATCTCTCCCAAGCTCAGTGGGAGGGGAGGAGGATTACCGATATTGGGGTCTGGCGTTGTCGATTCAGACGTAGCAGCATGGGCATGGACTGCAGTTTGCTTATGTGCGGCCATTGTGATTAAGGCTTTCTGTATAAGGTATTAGTTAATGTCAGAATTCGGTTTGATAACCGACAAATCTTGCATCAGAAAATGTAGGCTCCAGCAATATCTAAGATTTTGGCCTAAAACAAGGGGAAACGCGAAGACAACCCACTATCTTCCCCGTCTCTTAATATTCGTGCGGTAGGATGTCGTTCTATTGTGCCTCTGCTTCATTTGCTCCCCTTGAAGTCAGCTTCATCGAACGTTCACACTTGTCTCAATCTAGCCGACTAACGTTTAGCTCCGGTAAATGTTGATTCAACAGGTGAGGGTTACTCCAGGCTCGGTGGTAGGGTTGTGAGTACATGCCTAGTTCAAATTAGAGCTGCCAGAGGGCTTCTCCAAAGCAGTCTCACTGGCTTATAGCGACTCGCTTAACCGTTATGAGTGGTTCACCGCACCGTTGATTTTTACCTTTACTTTTTCCGCCTTTACTTATGGGGTAGTGCAGCACTTATGACTCGTCTTGGAATCGTCGCCATTGGACGTAATGAGGGACAGCGGCTCGTTCAATGCCTGGACTCACTTAAACCGCAGCTCTCTCGGGGCGTTCCTGTTGTCTATGTCGATTCAGGGTCAACGGACGGCAGCGTTACAGAGGCGCAGCAGCGCGGTGTCGATGTCGTCAATCTTGATCTCTCTATTCCATTTACCGCTGCGAGGGCCCGTAACACTGGCTTCGAGCGCTTGATGACACTTGCCCCCGATATTGAATTTGTTCAATTTATTGATGGTGACTGCGCTATTGATGAAGGCTGGCTCGCCACGGCGAAGAATGCGCTAGACCAGCGTCCTGACATTGTCGTTGTCTGTGGTCGCCGCCGCGAGCAATACCCAGGTCAATCCATCTACAACCAAATTTGTGATGTTGAATGGGACACTCCCGTTGGCGAAGCTGATGCCTGTGGTGGTGATTCCATGATGCGGGTCAGCGCCTTTAAGCAAGTGGGCGGGTTTCGACCCAGCTTGATTGCGGGTGAGGAACCGGAGCTCTGCGTTCGTCTGCGGCAGCAGGGCTGGAAAATTTGGCGGCTTGACGCCGACATGACGCACCACGATGCACGCATGTTTCACCTATCCCAGTGGTGGAAGCGATCGCAGCGCGCAGGTTACGCCTATGCTGAAGGCAGCTGGCTACATGGACAAACCCCCCAACGCCATTGGGTGAGCGAGAGCCGCCGTATCTGGGTCTGGGGCTTGGCAATCCCACTGCTTAGCATTTTGCTGGTTCCCTTCACTGCGGGGCTGAGTCTGCTGCTGCTTCTGGTCTACGGGATATCGGTTTACAGAAGTTATCGCCATACCCGACAGCGCGGATTCTCCGACAAGACCTCTTGGCTGTATGCCGTATCTTGTGCCCTGGGTAAGTTCCCACAGGTGCAGGGGCAACTCGGCTACCATGTGAACCGACTCCTGGGTCGTCATCAAGGCATCATCGAGTATAAAAGCTAACATCTAGGCCAAACGTTCCGTAGATCCGCTGGCCACTATCTGTTAGCAATATGTTGAAACAATCAGGGTTCTGAGAAGATTTTAGTGAAGTTTTCGCGATCGCAGTGACCGTCAAGCTGTGCTGTGTAACATTCAGTGCATGAGCTTGAGCATGGTTGTCACGGTTGTGGTTTAGGGGTGCTGGTTTTCGAGCTCGTCTTCAAGATTTTCTGCTCACTAGTTAGATTCAATACAGTAGGACTGGCTTGCTCTAGCTAGGGGCGATGCTTAAATCTCGCTTCTCGTCCAATTCTAATTACAACCCTTCACAAATGCTGTTAGAACCGAGTCATAGCGCAGTTTTTGAAGTTTATGTTTATTCCGGTCCGGTCGGTGCCCTGCCGCAGGACGACTTTGGCCCCTCTAATCCCAGTTCGCTATTGCCATCGCCGCTATATCCCGTAGAGCTTCCCCTCGATGTGTCGCTTGAGGCGGGAGTACCGATGACCAATAGTGGGGTTTTTTGGCCGGGGGATATAGTCGTCGGACAGCATAGCGCTACGCCGCCAACGGATGCGTCAGCGGATTTGACCGGGCTGACGGATCAGCCCCTAATTGGAATTGGTAACGCTCCTCTTTGAGGGCAATACGGCTATCCTGAATGCCTCATTGACGGCATCACCATTTGGCAGCGTGCGTTGGTGGAGATTTGCTGGGCTGACTGAGGATCGCTCTGCAGCAATAGTCCATATTCCAAACCTTCCACCACAGCCTGGTAAGAGGCATCCAAAATGTTGGTGGACACGCCAACGGTTGTCCAGCGCTGCTGACCGTCTCCAGACTCCACAAGGACACGAGTTTTTGCGGAGGTGCCCGTAGTGCCATCCAGAATCCGTACCTTATAGTCGAGTAGCTGAAATTGGGCGATCGCCGGGTAGAATCGCGACAGCGCGAGGCGTAGGGCGGTGTCAAGGGCAGAGACAGGGCCGTTCCCTTCGGCAACTTCGAGCATGTCTTGGCCATTGACGGTGACCTTGATGGTAGCCAGAGAGTTGCTGTGCCAGAGGTCCGCGCTGGGGGCAACTTCGCAATGCACCTGAAACCCCTTAAGTTCAAATAGACAGAGGCGATCGCCCAGCGCTTCCCGCATCAGTAGTTCAAAGCTAGCTTCTGCGGCCTCAAACTGATACCCCTGACTTTCTAACGTTTTGAGGCGCTGGAGAATTTGGCGGCAGGCGGGATCGCCTTTATGCAGGTCAACCCCGCAATGCTGTGCCTTGGCCAACACGTTACTCAGCCCTGCTTGGTCGGAAATGACGATGCGCCGCTGGTTGCCGATGGCCTCTGGGGTGATGTGCTCGTACGTGATGGGGTTACGCTGCACAGCGCTGACGTGGATGCCGCCCTTGTGAGCGAAGGCCGATAGGCCCACAAACGGCGCATGCTCATCTGGGGCTAGGTTAACGACTTCGCTGACAAACCGGCTTGTGTCCGTCAACTGCTGGAGCTGGTCTGGGGGGACACAGCTGTAGCCCAGCTTCAGCTGGAGGTTGGCAATGAGCGTACAGAGGTCAGCATTGCCACATCGCTCGCCATAGCCATTGATGGTTCCTTGGACCATCTGTGCGCCCTGCATGACAGCGGCTAGAGCATTGGCGACAGCGGTTCCGGAATCATTATGGGTGTGGATGCCCAGACGGGGCGCAGCAGAACGGCCTGCTGTATTTTCGCGCATTCCTCCAGACTGTACAGCCGTATTTTGCACCACGTCCTGCACAATTCGAGCCACATCATGGGGCAGGGTACCGCCGTTGGTATCGCACAAGACAACCCATTCAACCCCCGCCGCGATCGCCACCCGCAGGGTTTCTAGGGCGTAATCGGGATTGTGTCGGTATCCATCAAACCAATGTTCTGCATCGTAGATGACACGGCGGTTGTTTTGCCGAAAGAATGCCACCGTGTCCTCGATCATGGCTAGATTTTCATCCAGCGTCGTTTTGAGACCCTCATGGACATGGAGATCCCAAGATTTCCCAAACAGCGTCACCCATCGAGTTCCTGCCGCCAAAATGGGCTGCAGCATGTCGTCATCTTGAGCCAAGCGGTTGGGGCGGCGTGTGGAACAAAAGGCCACGACTTCAGCTTGGGTTAGGGGCTGCTCTTGAAGCTGCCAGAAAAACTGCACGTCTTTGGGATTTGCCCCCGGCCAGCCGCCCTCAATAAAGGGAATGCCCATTAGGTCAAGCTTACGGGCGATGCGAAGTTTGTCGTCGGTAGATAGGGCCAGCCCTTCGCGCTGCGCACCATCGCGCAGCGTTGTATCGTATAGCCAGAGGGGTTGAGTCATAACGTCACGTCGTTCAGTCAGCGCTGATTCTAGCTTTAAAGCCTAGGGTAAGGGTTGGGGGATTTGGCTTAGGCTTAGTAAGTCTTGATGGATTCTGGGAACAAAGGAACGCAACCGGTGGCTTTAGCTCATCGGACAGCCGTAAAATAGGACTATGTGATCTAGCATTGGCCATAGAGACAGACGCGTCGGGAGGCGGCCTTGGACCAAATACTCGGAATTTTGATTGTTACGCTTGTGATTTCCATTTTGATTGGCGCGATCGCCAATGGTGCGCAGCGCCTACTTGGATTTGCCATCATTGCGGCGATTGCCACGGCGCTGATTGGCATGGTGACGGGCTCTAGCTTCTCGCTACCTAACGTCGTAAGTTCAATCCAGCCCAACTCTGGTTTACCGGCTCAGATTGAGACCATTAATCCTGCGGCTGGCAGCGGCTCGACGTCAGCCGGTCCGGCCAGCGCATTTGGGGACCAGACCAACGCGGCAGATAATGCCGGTACCAGTGACGCGACCCAGCCGTCCTCCAGCGGCGTTGCGTCTAACAGTACGCCCGGCTCAGCAGGGAGTGCTGAAGCCAACAGCGCTAATGTCGATGGTCCTGTAATCCGGACTACCCCATCGGGCAGCTCCACGACTGATGCCCCCCGTCCCGTCAATGCCCTGTGGTAACGCCGTGCATTTAGCCTGGTGTACTGTACCCACGCACTATAATCGCGCCCATCGATTGGGCGCTCTATTGAACCAACTGTGAGTGATGTACTTGTCTTGGGCGGCGGTATCATTGGCCTGGCGATCGCTGTTGAGCTTCGTCAGCGTGGTGCCAGCGTTACCGTTCTAACGCGCAACACAAAAGAAGCCGCAGCTCGTGCAGCGGCAGGTATGCTAGCCCCTCATGCTGAGGATTTACCCCCTGGCCCCCTGCTCGATCTCTGCTGCTATAGCCTGGGTCTGTATCCAGAGTGGATTCGTACCCTGGAAGCTCTCAGCGGTACCTCCACAGGATACTGGCCCTGCGGCATTCTAGCGCCCCAGTACAAGCCTTGTTCCCTCCCCTGGGGGGCTGACAAATCTCCCGGAGCAGGTCAGTGGCTAGATAACGATGCGATTCGCTATGCCCAGCCTGGCTTAGGCGAGGAGGTATGCGGTGGGCGGTGGTTTCCCGAAGATGGGCAAGTGGACAATCGCCTGTTGCTTGATGCCCTGTACAATGCCGCAAGCGAGCTAGGGGTTGATATTCACTGTGGCATAGCCGTAGAGTCACTGCAGCAAAAGGGCGATCGCATTGTCGGTTTGCGTGCCAAGGCCGTCCACCATGGGACATTCCCTGCTGGCACGGACCAGTCAAGGCTGAGCAGTCCCCAGCGTGCAGATACAGGCGCTGAAACTGTCAGTTGGTCAGCAGACCACTATGTTCTTGCTGCCGGAGCTTGGGCGCGTCAGCTGATCCCAGTCCCGGTCCAGCCTTGTAAGGGAGAAATGCTGGCCGTGCGCCTGCCGCAACATGCCCCGCGGCTACACCAGGTGCTATTCGGTCCAGGTGTTTATATTGTGCCTCGGCGCGACGGTCGGATTGTGGTTGGTGCCACCGTAGAGCCCGACTCCTTTGCCCCAGGAAATACGGCTCAAGGCATACATCAGCTTCTCGAGCAGGCCATTCGTCTCTACCCAGCGCTGAAGACCTATCCCCTCGACGAAATTTGGTGGGGATTTCGCCCCCAAACGCCGGATGAGATGCCGATTTTGGGGCCAGGACATTGCTGTAACCTCACCCTTGCCGTGGGCCATTACCGCAATGGCGTTTTGATGGCTCCGGCTACAGCGCAGCTGCTGGCTGACCAAATTTGCCCCCAGACTGACGTGAATGATGCGAGTAGCGGGGTCGATATCGGTAAATTTAGCTGGACCCGGTTCCTCAGCCCAGTGATGTCCCAGCCTACCCCGTCTGACAATGCTGTGACTGATGATTCTGTCACCAGTGATTCTGTGACTGTGGCGGGTTCTCTCACGGTAGACATCCACAGGCCACCGCTGTCTTCCAACTTGTTCAATACTGCAACATCAACCATGCCAACCCAATTTGCCTCGACGTCCCCCACTGGAGCCGCAGCAGCCGACACGACAGCCTCGACCCCTGAGAAACTAACCATTGCAGGCCGCACCTTTGGCTCTCGCCTTATGACGGGAACGGGAAAGTATCGCAGCTTCGACCACATGCGCCAGGCGATTGCCGTTAGCGGCTGCGAAATTGTGACGGTGGCAGTGCGCCGAGTCCAGACGTCAGCCCCTGGCCATGAGGGTCTTGCGGAGGCGCTGGATTGGGACAAGCTGTGGATGTTGCCCAACACCGCAGGCTGCAAAACCGCTGAGGACGCGGTGCGCGTGGCTCGATTGGGTCGGGAAATGGCCAAGCTGTTGGGTCAAGAGGACAACAACTTTATTAAGCTAGAAGTCATTCCTGATGCAAAATACCTCCTGCCCGACCCCATCGGCACACTTCAGGCCGCAGAGCAGCTGGTCAAAGAAGGCTTTGCTGTGCTGCCCTACATCAACGCTGACCCGCTGCTGGCGCGGCGATTAGAAGAGGCGGGATGCGTCACGGTAATGCCGTTGGGGTCGCCCATCGGGTCGGGGCAAGGCATTAAAAATGCGGCCAATATCCAAATTATTGTGGAGACGGCAACCGTACCGGTGGTGGTGGATGCCGGGATTGGTACCCCCAGCGAAGCCGCCCATGCCATGGAGCTTGGGGCAGATGCCCTGCTGATCAATACGGCGATCGCTCAAGCGAACAACCCTGTGGCGATGGCAATGGCAATGGCAATGGCTACTGAAGCGGGTTGGCTGGCGGCTCAAGCGGGCCGTATCCCCGTTAAGTCTTACGCGAGTGCTAGCTCCCCAGTGACTGGTACAGTTACACAGCCTTAGCACAGTACGTGCCACAATTCGTCTTTCCTGCCCTAAAACTAACCTTGCAAGGCTCTAGATCTGTCCTAGGACCTAACTCTTTGATAGAATCGTCATCAAACGTGACTTATTGTTACGTTTTTGTTACAATAGGTTCAACAAAGCAACGATTAAAGGAATTTTCTTATGCCATACACAGTAGAAGAGGGCGGTCGCCTCAATAACTTCGCTTCAGAACCCAAAGTTTACGAGGCAGAGCCTCCTACGGCGTCACAAAAGCGTAACTATATCGCGCTGGCTGTCGGCGCGGCTGTCCTAATCGGCGGTTTACTCTCCATCGCCGCTTCTGTGTCGTAAGTAAGGGGCCAAAAATACACGACGCTACTTGGGGGCAAACCCCAACATCATTTACTTATGGCCAGGCGCTTAGCTGGCGCATTCGCTAGTTGTCTGAAGCAGCGATTTACTCTCCATCGCTACTTCAATGCTACAGGCAACACATCTCTAAAACGATTGAACCCCGTAAGTGGGCCAAAGGGGCAGATTCTATATTCTAGAATCTGCCCCTTCGATATTGTGGCCGCTAATTTCTATCCTGACTTGAGATCAGTGAAGCCGTAAAGATAGATGTAGCGCTGGTTTTACCGCCATACCGCTATATCCAAGTTCCTGACGCTGATACCAGGTTTGAAGTTGCCGTGACAGACACTCTCTTACGCCAATCGGTAGATTTAAATGCAAAGATCTACAACCGTTTAAAGGCGGCCTTGCGGCTGAACCTGAGGCGGCAGATTTTTGTGGCCGTCTGTGACGACCTCGCCCTGCGCGATCGCCTAGCGGACCAGCTTCAAAAAGAAGTGACTTATGCGGCCATTAGCGCCCGCAAGCGGGGCCAACTTGCAGAGGCAAGGCGGCTAAGAATCTATCCACGCTTGGTAACGCTCAACTTAGACTTGGCGGACCCCAATCCCATCAATCAAATGTCTCAGTGGCTGCGGCAGTTTCCACCGCCAGCAGCAGCTGGGTCCGCCATGCCAGCGTTTCAGCTGCTGGGGATTGAGCAGCTTAGTCGCCAGCCAGCCTCTAGCCAATGGCTGTTTCTGAATCATCTCCAGGGTGTGGAGCGCAGTTTGCCCGCCCTAGAGTCTAGTCTCTTGATTTGGGTACCTCGCCCTTGGGGACGCATGATTCCTCAGTCTGCACCAGACTTCTGGCGCTGTCGCACTGCCGTGTTTGAATTTGAGGGCGATCCTACCCCCTTACCCGCGGCGGCGCTGCCCCAATCGACAGTTCCAGCTAGCATTTTCCTTCAGCCTCAGCGCCAGCTCCCGCTGCCAGCCTCAGCGCCAGCGAGTTCTACCGATCTCTCACCGGATGAAGTGGCTTTGCTGAAGTCTGAGCTGGCAATGCCATCCTCCAACGGCACGCCACTGCCCTCTCCTCCAGTCGAGGAGACCGAGGACATCGCGACGCCGCGCTTGATAGCTTCTGCAACGACACATGCAGCGCTATCTGATGAGGCTGCAGCCCATCTATCGGATACCAATGATGCGGTGACCCTCAACAGCACGAGTTCAGCAT
>JBARYO010000834.1:0-2874 GCA_049647905.1 Elainellaceae cyanobacterium
CGAACTACTTCAGCGCGGTCTTTGACCCGTTGAGGAACTGTCTTCGCCCGTCTCATCTCTCGTAGGGTGCGATCCTCCTCAGCGCTAAGAAATACCCGTAGCCGCATTCCCATAGGCCCCTCGCTTCCAGGAGTATAATCACTTTACATTGACAAACATACCTCGGTTTTATCAGGCTGGTCTACTTACGGTAACGGGGAGCAGCGCTGAGACCGCCTAACATAGGGTACATGCATTTTGGTAGGCCGTTTGGAGACATGCTGTCTCAGGGCATAGCGTCTAAGACGTAGCTCCGAAGGGAGGGCTTGACGTTTTGTTACTCTAGCCGTTGATAGGTGTCGGTATAGGCGTAGGCTAGATACTATCCAAATGTAAGTAAATACGAGCTGTACGGGCGTTATGTCGCTGTGGCCCGATACTAGACCCCGAAGGAGAACGATGCCAGGGGTGTGGGCAGCTACCTAATACAACGTTGGTTGCAGAGTTTTTGTCGTTTCCTCTGCTTCATCCCCACCAAGGGGAGGTTAAACCCTCCGTCAGAGCGGTCCGAGATGGGGAGCCGTCACAAATTACCTCCACAATGGCGCAAATGTTTGTGCCGTCGTGGAGCTTTTAGTTGAATTGATGAGCTGGCCCCATAAGCCCCAGTGCCACATAACAACTGTGTTACACCTGATCTAATCTCTAAGCGAGTAATTCTATGCACCAGTTTTTTAGGTGGCCTGCTGCTGCCGTACTTGGATTCAGTTTCACCGCCATGGCAGCGCCATGCTTTGCCCAAGCGGAGCCGATCGCTCCAGATGTGCAGGCAGATCCGTCAACAGATGTGCAAACAGACGCGCCAGCAAAGGTGCCGACAGCAGAATCCCTACTACAGGTTGATGGCGAACTCACTGAAGGTGACGATGTCGTTCCAGAAGATAACAGCTTCTACGATGTTCATACCTTTGAGGGAGAAGCGGGTCAGGTTGTGACAATCGCTATGGAGAGCCAAGAATTCGATACGTTTCTGTGGCTGTTCGGCCCTGATAGTCAGGAGCTAGCGCAAAATGACGACGAGGGTATGACGTCCGATTCGGCGATCGCCCTTACCCTGCCGCAAACCGGAACCTATACCATTGGTGCCAACGCCCATAGCGAAGGTATGGTGGGGCAATATAGGATCACGGTTCACGTAGAGCCTGAGCTTTAGCTTTCCGCGGGGAAGCCCCGCGCTGTAGCGCTTCGGTCAGCGTCGGGATGAGGAGCGCGTGAGGCGTAGCCGAACTGATGCATTACTTTCAATATACCTCTATATTATCGCAATATTATCTTCGTGATAATATAGAGGTATGTTGAAAGCCGTTAAGGTCAGAATTTACCCTACAGATGAGCAGTCCATCGCGCTAGCCAAGCATTTTGGCTGTGCAAGATGGCTATGGAATCATTCGCTAGCCGTAATGACGGAAACGTACAAAGCGACCGGCAAGGGTATTTCTGCTTTCACCATGAAGAAACAGATTCCGGCGCTGAAAGTTGAGTATGAATGGCTGAAAGAGTGCTATTCGCAATGCTTGCAGCAATCGGTGCTGAACCTGTCTCAGGCATTCCAGAACTTCTTTGGGGGTAAGGCGAAGTATCCCAACTTCAAGTCTAAGCATCATCGGCAGTCTGTTCAGTTTCCTCAAAATGTGAAGGTGCTATCTGATTCTGCAATTAAGTTTCCCGGCTTGCTGGGGACTATTGTGGCTAAGATTCACCGACCTATTGAAGGTGCTATCAAGACTGTAACAGTGTCTAGAAACCCAGATGGGAAATACTTTGCTTCGCTGCTCATTGAGGATGGAATAGCTAAGCGTGAACCATCCAGTAAGGGTAAGGCTGTCGGAATTGATTTGGGATTAACTGATTTTGCTGTCACGTCTGATGGCTCAAAGTTTGGCAACCCAAGACATCTCAAAAAGCATGAACGTAACCTGAAGCGAAAGCAGCAGCAGCTATCCAAGAAAACAAAAGGTAGCAAGAATCGGAATAAAGCTCGGCTAAAAGTTGCCAAGGTGCATAGCAAAATTGCACGGGTGCGAGAAGACTTTCATCACAAACTATCCCGCAAGATAGTCAACGAAAATCAAGTGATTGTGGTGGAAGATCTAGCGGTCAAGAACATGGTGAAGAACCATAACCTAGCCAAAGCGATAAGCGATGTAGGCTGGGGGAGATTCTGCACCATGCTCAAATATAAGGCAGGGTTTGAAGGCAAGGCTTATCTAGAGATTGGGCGTTTTTTCCCTAGCTCTCATCTTTGCTCAAATACCCTATTGCGGCTAGAAAAGATGGATTTATCGGTTCGCTCGTTTGTTTGCCCCCATTGCCAAGAACGGCATGACAGGGACGTCAATGCAGCAATCAATATCAGAAATGAAGGCTTGCGGATCTTGGCCTCAGGAAGTGGGGCTTCTGCTCTAGGACGCGATGTAAGACCAAAGGGAGGTAGGTGCAAGTCTACTCTCTCCGAGGCTGTCGCGGTTGAATAGAGAAGCCCGCACTCTATCGCTTGCGATGAGTGCCGGGTACTTCACTCCTTCTCAGCTAAACCGCCCATAGTCATCAACAAAAATTTGGCGGAAGCCCTTGGCTTCGGCGGCTGACTCGACGGTATGCTCACTTCTTGCAAGATTGGCATAGAGCCTATTCACCGTCTGCCGCCCGCCGGGGGTGACGCTCAAATACAGTAGCGCCTGCTGAATGTAGGGACAGACAACTTGGCGATAGAACATCGGATAGGCTTTACGCATGTCATCTGGATGGCGGTACCCCAACGTTTGTGCGCGTCCTATCTCAGATAGTTCTTCGAATAGATCGGGAAGTTTGTCGAGATAGTCGGCGTCAGACAGC
>JBARYO010000835.1:0-2904 GCA_049647905.1 Elainellaceae cyanobacterium
GAGGCGTCTTGGGCTTGGGCGCAGAGGGGGGCAATTTGGGTGTCCAGCTCCATTGCGGCGCAAAGGAGGAGCACCTGCTGCTCAAAGACTGTGAGCTCAAACAGCTCTCCCAACAAGGCCAATGCCGGCGGTGGCGAGACCTCTAGCGCCGTTGCCATCGCCTGGGCGGCGTGGTGCAGGTCCTTGGTCGTGGCCCTTGTGGCATCGCGGCTAGGTTTCCAGGGAGCGGAGCGGCTAGGTTCAGCGGTGGGCGGTGACACAACCTCCGCCTGCAGCAGCAGCCGTAGCTTAAGCCAGTCGAGCGCGGCCCCAAGAAAATTATCGTTGTGGGCGAGCCACTGCCGATGCGCATCAACGGAGTCATTCTGATCGTTACGGGGGCCGTTGTTCATGATAGGGTCAGCCTCCAGCGCTCATCAAAGCGGGGTGGGGCAGTGCTGCGGTCAATCAGGAGGCTATCGACGCCATCGACCCGCAGGCGGACCCAGTAGTCTCCAGGGGCAATGCCGCCGAGGTCGAAGGTTAGGGCACTGCGCCGGTCTTGGTCTGCATCACCAGCAACCCGCATGAGGGGCAACGAACGGCTCCCCACCAGGCAAAACACCGGCTGGGTCAGCTGCACCTGGGGCCGACAGGCCATGCGCAGCACGGGGTCACCTTCATCAGAGATGTCTTGCGTCATTTCGGTGATGCGGGGGGCGATCGCCAGGGCGACGGTATTGCTCGTCTCTTCCCGCCCCTCCTGTTGCAGCTGCACCATCAGCGTATAAAACCCGGCTAGCCACGGCTCTGGGGCATTGGGTAGGGTAAAGGCGATCGCCCTGCCGCCAGACTGAACCGTGCCGTCCACCGTCAATGGCTCTTCGATGCGGGGATGGCGAAGCCGCACCGTGACGGCATCACCATCGGCGTCCAGGGCATACCCCTGCAGCACAAGGCGATCGCCCAGCTGGGCGCTGACCTGCTGATTGGGCAACGCTATCCCTGTCAGGGTGGGGCAGGGCGGTAGGGTATTGGCCTGCACCCGAACGCCGCGATCCTCATTGCCCCGCGTCAACACGGGAAGCGGGGTGCGGGCAGGGGCGGCACTGTCAATCAGGACTACGGTCACCTCGTAGGCGGTGGAGATCCGATACTGGGTCTGAAAGGTGGTCCAGAGTTTGGAAATTTCGTCCAGGGACATCTGCAGAGGGGAGATGCGCACCCGCTCAACCTGGTTGTGCAAATCGCTCTCGGCTAGGGCCGCTCGTATGGCCTCCGGCTGCAGGACGGTGTTGTCGTGCAAAATTCGCATGGCTCCCCCCAGCAGCCGGTGCCCTTCCACATCGTCATCGTCTTGGCCGTAGGCGGTTACCAGGTAATACAGGTTTAGGGGCAGTGGCGATCGCCCGGTTTCCCCCGGTTTGACGCGGCTAGGCACATTGAGGTTGCGCCAGTGGGAATTGACGTGGGTTTGGTAGAGAAACAGGTTGATTTGGTTGGTGGAGTCGCCGTTCTCACGGGCTCTATCTGGGGGGCGGGTGGTGACAGCCCCACTTCCCAACGCATCCTGGATGCCCTGGGTGAGCAGGTTGCGGAGCGTGGTGGTGACGGCAGCGATCGCGAGTTCGTTACTCATGGGGTACCTTCCCGCTGGCGGTTGCGGTTCTGCAAGTAGGAGCTGAGGGATACTTTTGGGCCAGCGCTGCTGGGTCTGCGAGACTTGGACGGCGCAGAGGGAGCAGATTTAGCTTTAATTTCGATTCGCCCGATGGAGATGTGGATGGTGGGCTGGGGCGGGGCTGGAGCGGGGGTCGCGAGGGAGGATAGCGGTGTCGCCTCAGGGCCATTAGACGAGGGGGGGCTTTGGATGAGGGGGGAGATGTGGGGTGGGGGTGGGGATTGGGATGTGAAGGGTGGCGAGGCGATCGCGTCAGCGGCCCTATCGAGAGGCAGTAGGGGCGCGTTGGCAGTGGGGTGGGGAACAGGGCACTGCGGTGCGATTAGATTACGGGCGGCTGGGGTGGGCGTGGCTGGGCTAAGCGCGATTAAATCACGCGCAGTTGAACCAGGTCTTGGCGGCTGGCGATCGCGGGGCAACGGGGCTAGACTCGACGCGTCTGAGACATCGGTGGACAATAGCTCTGGGCGAAGGCGGCCTGGAGGACCTTGGGCTGGTGCTGCCAATGGGGGCGGTATAGCCTGCGGTGACGCCGCTGTAGCCGAGGCCGGACGCGGTGACGCAGGATCGTCCGGTTTTGCGGCAGTTGGCTTCGGTGACGCCAGTGCTGGAGCCGTTACTGGAGTCGGGGCTGAAGTCGGGGCAGATGGCGCTACCGGACCGACATTAGACCTTGGCGCGACAGGAGAGATGGGCGGCTGATTTTGGGGGGCAGATGTCCTCACTGGGTCTGGCCTGGCCTGACGCTCAGAATTTGGCCCGACCGCAGGCCGTATCGGTGACGCAGTCTCTATTGAAAAGAGCTGGAGGGCTGGCATTATCGGGGTGAAATCAGGCTTGTTCGCGCCATCGGCCTGACTCGGCCCAGGCAGTACAGGACCGACTTCGGCATCGGCCTGCAGCGATCGCCCGATTGGCATAGGTGCCTCAACAGCGTCCTCGTCCTCGGGGAAAAGGCGCGGCGGCAGTAGACCGTCGCCTTGGTCTGGCTGTTGATGTCGCAGGGGGTCTAGCCGCTGATTGGGGGGTTGCAGCGGCCCGCCCCTTGATGGCCTCACAGCTGACTCAATAGGCCGCGTTCCAGACAACGCAGAGGGCATCGCTAGCCCAGCCCCAAACCGTGGGGCAAACTGGGGCCGCACGGTGGGCAAGCGACTGTGGGTGCGATTGACCAGATAGGATAGACGATCCACCATCAGCTCACGAGCTCCAGATAGGACTGGCGGCGCGTCGAAGATAGCGCC
>JBARYO010000836.1:0-8406 GCA_049647905.1 Elainellaceae cyanobacterium
GCTATGGGGCCGGAAGGTGTCTGACTTAGCCTTGGCTGAATTTTTGGAAATCATCCAATGGGTAGGCAAGAAAAAAGGTAAGACCGTAGCGTTCATCGATCAGTGGTATCCCACCTCCAAGACTTGCTCATCCTGTAGGCATGTGCTGAAGAGCTTGGAATTGAAGCAGCGGGAATGGGATTGTCCTGCCTGCACTGCTCACCATGACCGGGACTTGAATGCTGCGATAAACATTCAACGGGTTGGGGCGTCAACCCATGGGCTAGATGAGGTAAGACGGGCTCAGCCTGCACTTGTCGCTTGAATCCAGAATCCCTGCTCTTTAGGGCGGGGAGTACGTCAATATCGCTCTACAGCACCTGTTGTCATTTAGGTAGCGCCATGGGCGATCGCCGCAAACCAATCTCTCGCCATCGCTACCTGCTTTTTAATAAGCCGTATGACGTACTCTCGCAATTTACAGATAAGACTGGACGCTCCACCTTAGGGACATTTATTCCAGTGTCCGATGTCTATTCGGTTGGCCGTCTTGACCGCGACAGCGAGGGCCTTTTGTTGCTCACAAGTGATGGACGGTTCCAGCACCAGCTCTCCCACCCCAAGTTCAACCATCCCAAAACCTACTGGGTTCAGGTAGAGCGCATCCCGAGTGATGCTGACCTAGAGCCGTTGCGGCGGGGATTGGTAATCCGAGATTATCGGACTCGCCCCGCGACCGTTCGAGTCATCTCGCCTCCTGCCGTGCCCCCTCGTGTTCCGCCAATTCGCTACCGGAAACAGGTTCCTACGGCCTGGCTGGAGCTGACCTTGACAGAGGGGCGCAACCGACAGGTCCGTCGCATGACCGCCGCGATTGGGTTTCCAACGCTACGATTGATTCGTGTTGGGATCGCGACGCTTTGCATTGGTAATTTAGTACCAGGCGCTTGGCGTGATCTAACATCGAAGGAGATTGAGACCCTAAAGCACAGCGCAACGCCCTACTGTTCCAACTCAGTATCCCGCTGATAGGTCATCGCCATATTGATTAGGGGAAAGATTAAGATAGGTCGGGCAGGACAATGCCAGAGAAATGTGGAGAACTTGCTGAAATTATCCTGACCGATGGTCTCTTTGTTACAAAAGAGTAGAGTTAGTTCGCGTAGTGCTCTAATTCGCTTTAGCAATTGTCGACGACTGTGGTAGCTAGGACTTTTCCCAAATGATTGTTTGTCCTGAATGTAGGTTTGAAAATCCTGACGACGATCGGTTTTGTCAGGAGTGTGGGTTGGACCTGCAGCCGCAGTTAGACAGCCAGCACCACAGCACCTCGGGCCGTTTCGACAGTGCGGCTGGAGATCGCGATCGCCCCTTGGCCCCAGAGAGTAGCGAGTACCCAGCCCCTCAACAGATCGCTATCGTTTTAGGGCCAGCCCCCCAGCCTCCCGGCCCCACCAGCGAAACCCCAGCGAATACCCCGGCCAATCCCCCGCCCGCTACGGCTAAATCAGCAGCAGTGGATCTGGTAACGTCTCTCAGTGGATCCGATGGCTGTCTCGCGGGACGCTATCAAGTCCAGCCTTTAGGGAACCCGGCTAGTTACGGTAAGACCGCTGAAGATATCGAGATTACCGTTGTAGACACACAGCCCTCGGCTCCAACACTTTTGGCAATAGCGTCAGCGTTGGGAGATGATGACTTTACCGACGAAACCCTCGACCGCGTGCTGGCGACCTTGCCCGAATTGGTACGCACCCATCTTTTGTTGCAGGACGAACTTTATCCCTCTTGTCCTCAGGTCTACGACACGTGGGAGCAAGAGGAGTACACCGTACTCTTTCTCGAAGGCCGGACCCTGTTGCCGTCGCTAATTGGTGCTGTTGAATCAACCGCTGTCGATGAACAGGTGCTCCACTGGTGCTACGACACCGTCCAACTTTGGGAGCTCCTCACCCCATATCAGTGCCATCAGAGTTTACTTACACTGGACAATCTGCGGGTCGATAGTGATCAAATTTTGTGCCTTAAGCGCCTTCATCAAAACCGAGAGCCAGAATCTTACCCACTGTCGCGATTAGGCACGCTATGGCGTCAGGTCTTTGGTTCTGCTTTCGACCGAATCGCTGCGCTGCGCAAGCTGTGTGAGACCCTAGAGCGCGGAGAGATCGACACTATCGCCCTCGTTAAGCAGCGACTCGAGACTATCCGAATTGACCACGATGAGCTGTTGCTGTCCCCGCTTCAGGGCGATCGCCCTGCTAATAAGGATAGTCAACCGACCGACGCCATGGCAGAACCAACGATGCAATCAGGCCACGACGACCCTTTTGACGATAGTGATGATTTGCCTACAGTCGTACTACCGATGCAGCTTTATAGCCTGTCTGACGCGGGACAAACCGATGTCGGGCGGCAGCGCAAACACAACGAAGACTGCTTTTTTGTCCAAACTGACGTCCATAAGATGGACTCCCCTTCCGGTCGTATCTGTAAGGCGAAAGGGCTGTACATTCTGTGTGACGGCATGGGAGGCCACGCCTCGGGTGAAGTGGCTAGTAAGTTGGCGGTAGAGAGTCTACGGCAGAACTGCAAAGCCTGGACTAACCAGTTGCCGACGGAACCAACCTTGAGCGAATGGATCCAGCAGGCCAACCAGGCCATCTACGACCGGAACCAGCAGGATGACTCCCACGGCAACAGGCGTATGGGAACGACGCTGGTCATGCTGATGGTACAGGGACTCCACGTCGCTATTGCCCATGTGGGCGACAGCCGACTCTATCGGGTGACCCGAAAGCTTGGATTAGAGCAACTCACCGTAGATCATGAGGTCGGGCAGCGGGAAATTCATCGCGGGATTGCTCCAGATATTGCCTACTCTCGGCAGGATGCCTATCAACTGACTCAAGCCCTTGGTCCCCGTGGCCCCGAATTCCTTAGGCCCGATGTTCTCCATCTCCCCATCACTGAAGACGCGTTATTCATTTTGGCGTCCGATGGACTCACGGATAATGACCTGCTAGAGCAGCACTATGACACTCACGTGGAACCTTTGCTCAGCTCTCAGACGAACCTAGAGCAGGGTGTCGCGAACCTCATTGGTCTGGCGAACCAGCACAACGGTCATGACAACATCACGACAATCGCGGTGCGGATTAAGCTGCGGCCTATTTTACAGCCTATAGGGATGTAGAGCAGGCGTTGCGAGTTCACTTGTGATACGTGCCGCCCTGAAGGATGGTCTTTGCCCGATAAAGCTGCTCTACGAGCAGTAGTCGGGCCAACTCGTGGGGAAACGTCATCGGAGACAGGCTGAGAAGCTGGTGAGCCGACTGCCGTAGAATAGAACTAATTCCCGATGGGCCACCGATGCAAAAAATGAGGTTGTTTGACGCTGCACTCCCTAAGATTCGAGCGAACTCAATAGATGTCAATGTGGTGCCGTCTTCCGACAGCACCATGAGGCGATCGCCAGGGCGCGTCATAGACAGCATTTTGCAGGCTTCGGTGTCTGGATCGCTATCTTTAATCTCCATCGTGCTGAGCTCAGGTAGGCGCTTGCCATAGGCTTGAATCCCTGCTTGAATCCAAGGTTTTTTGATTTTGCCTACAGCAATGAGTTTGACTTTTGGAAATCCCTGCATATAGTGAACCTGAGAGAGCTACGAGATCTGTGGCTTGATAGATGCCTGCTGCCTTTGTCCTCAGTAACCTATGTGTAATCTACCAAAATCATGACGCAGAAAAGCTCGCGTTTTAGAGCGGGAAAACTATGTCAAAGCGTTGACGAGGGGCTGATGTGATCCAAAGCATGCTACAGCGACAGAGCGCAGGAGCCCTGGCTGTTGAAACAGTTTTAGCTGATCTAGATGTTCGGCGTAACGACGGACTCAGCAGTGAAGTAGTTCGTCAGCGTCAAGACGACTACGGCTCCAACAAGCTGCAGGAAATTGTGCAGCGCGGCGCTTGGCAAATTCTAATTGCCCAGTTTAAGAGCCCCATCATTGCACTGTTGGTGGTAGCCGCTGCGCTATCCTTCGCATTTGAGGAGTGGATTGAGGGCTTCGCCATCATCATTGCCATCTTCCTCAATGCGAGTATTGGCTTTGTCACCGAAATACGCGCTGTCCAGTCAATGGAGGCGCTGAAGAAGCTAGGAGAAACCCAAGCGAAGGTCCGCCGTAATGGAAACGTTCAAACCGTTCCGGCAGAGGAGCTTGTGCCTGGGGATATTTTGGTGTTTGAAGGTGGCGATTTGATTCCGGCAGACGCCCGCGTTATTGCGGCATCTAAGCTACAGGCGGATGAATCGACCTTGACAGGAGAAGCTGAGCCTGTCAGCAAACGGCCCGAGCCTATCGATGACGCGGTGCCGCTGGCGGAGCAGGTCAACATGCTTTTCAAGGGGACAGCGATCACCCGTGGCTCTGGGGAAGCGGTGGTGGTTGCCATTGGCATGGAGACCGAGCTAGGACATATTTCAAAATTGACGGCTCAAGCTGAGGATGAGATTACCCCATTGGAGAAGCGGCTGGACCAGCTGGGTCGTCGCTTGATTTGGGTTACCCTAGCGATCGCGGTAGTGGTTGCCATCTTTGGGGTGTTGGGGGGCAAGGATCTATTTTTGATGATTGAAACGGCGATCGCTCTAGCGGTAGGCGCTGTCCCAGAGGGGTTACCCATCGTGGCAACAGTGGCTCTCGCCCGTGGGATGCGGCGCATGGCAGGGCGACAGGCACTCATCAACCGCCTATCAGCAGTGGAAACCCTAGGGGCAACCAGCATCATCTGTACGGATAAGACGGGTACCCTAACCGAAAACCGGATGACCGTCCGCCATATCCTGTTGCAGAGTGGGCGCATCACGGTGAGCGGCGAGGGGTTACAGACCACAGGGGAATTCCGCCAGGATGATGCAGTTATTGCGATCTCCGGTTCTGATTTTGGGCCAGACGCGTTGCGATCGCTATTGCAGGTGGGGGTATTGTGCAACAATGCCATACTTCCCATCAACAACGGTACGGATCAAGACAATATCGCTCCCATTGGGGACCCAATGGAAGTTGCGTTGCTAGTCATGGGTGCCAAAGCTCAGATGCAGCGTTATGACCTAGTCGATGCGTCGCCAGAAGTACGTGAGGTAGCCTTCGATTCTGATACCAAGATGATGGCAACGGTCCATAAAGACGCTGATGCCAATCCGTTGCGCTACCGCTTTGCCATTAAAGGGGCACCCGAATCAGTCCTCAGCCACTGCTCTACTGTCCTTACTCCTTCGGGGCTACAGTCCTTGGAAGGCAGTGAATTTGAACGCTGGAACGAGCGTATCAATGCCCTTGCAGAGGAAGGGTTACGGACTCTCGCCTTTGCCCAAAAGTATGGCGATAGCCCAGATAGCGATCCCTACCAGGACTTGACGCTGCTGGGGCTGGTAGGGCTTTTAGATCCACCTAGGCAAGCGGTAAGCAAAGCAATTGAAGCCTGTCATAGTGCCGGTTTACGAGTGATTATGGTGACCGGTGACCAAGCCATCACGGCCCGAAATGTCGGGCAGGCCGTGGGACTATTGCAAGGCCAAGAGCAAGCGACAGCTGGGCATATGCTGCGCTCTATTGATGAACTAGATGCGTCAGAGCAGGCCCAGCTCCAGCAGGTTTCTATTTTTTACCGGGTCAGCCCAGAGCAAAAGCTGAACTTGATTGAGCTGCACCAGAAAAACGGCGCTGTCGTTGCCATGACGGGAGACGGCGTCAACGATGCACCTGCCCTCAAAAAAGCCGACATCGGTGTCGCCATGGGTAAGCACGGCACCCAAGTGGCCCGCGAAGCCGCCGATATGGTGTTAGAAGACGATGCCTTCTCCTCTATCGTGTATGCAATTGCACAGGGGCGCGCTATCTTCCGCAATATTCGCAAGTTCACGCTGTACCTCCTCTCCGGAAACGTTGGCGAAATCATTGCAGTGGCACTCGCCTCAATTGCTGGTGCCCCTCTGCCCCTGTTGCCGCTGCAAATTCTTTACCTCAATGCGGTGAATGATGTGTTCCCAGCGCTGGCGCTGGGTGTGGGTGAAGGTAGCGAAAGCCTCATGCTCCAACGCCCGCGCCCCTCAGAGGAACCGGTGTTGACCCAGGATCATTGGATGGTCATCTGTGCTTACGGAGCGATCATCGCCGCCTGTGCATTGGGGGCGATGGCAATTGCCCTAGGCCCGCTGGATAAAACAGAGACCCAAGCCGTGACGATCTCATTTCTTACCCTGGCGTTGGGACGTTTGTGGCATGTGTTCAACATGCGAGATTTATCAAGTCGCAGCACCGGGCGTCACCCCCTTGCTAACGTTGTCGATAATGAGATCACCCAAAACCCCTACGTCTGGGGAGCGCTGCTGCTATGTACAGTCATTCTGGTGGGTACAACCTACTTTCCAGGCATCTCCACTGTGTTAGATCTTACCCATCCTGGTCTAGATGGTTGGGGCGTTATCGCCGTTGGCAGCTTGGTACCACTAGTTGTTGGGCAACTGTGGGGAATAGGGCAAGATCTGCGTCACCGCTTCCGGTCCTAAGCAAAGATTAACAATGATGCTAAAAATATTTACCAGGATGGATGTCCCTATCCAGGCACTCTGGTACTGTGTGGATGCATATTGTGAAGATATAGAGTAATGAGGTCTTTTATGGCAAACCTGTTGAATCTACTCGCAGCTGACGTCGCCGTAGACGCAGCGGCGAGCGCCTCCAGTTTTCCTACTTCGGCTGTATTGGTTTTGGTGGTTGGTTTTATTGCAGCGGTTAGTGTGGGTTCAATTGCCTGGTATAACTCCAAGCGCCCGACGGGTTGGGAAGGCAAAGAGCGTCCCGACATCGTACCCAATGTCGAAAAGTCTAAGAATCCTGGCTTAGGCGACTAAATTAACGGCTATTTTATGGTCCCACCCTCGGCGGCGATCTACTGCGCCTTGATACCGTGCTAGACGCGTCAAGGCGCAGTAGATTTGTCTAGGCAAGTCCACCGAAGTCAGCGGTTACAATCGCGTTTGTCAGCCGCGCATTGGCCAATTGCCCAGGACTAACTATAGCACCATCTAAGTTTGCGTTGGAAAAGTCAGTTAGTACTAGCGTGGCGTTAATAAAGTTGGCGTTGCATAGGTGAGCGCCTCGGCAGTTAGTTTGCTGTAAAACAGCGTCGGTGAGTTCGGCGCCTTCCATGTAGGCGTTTCTGAAGAGCGTTCCGTTGAGTTTCGCGCCCGTAAAATCTGCGCCTTTAAGGTTTGCGCCGCTAAAATCTGCGTTAGATAAGTCGGCATAGGAGAAGTTTGCCTTGACGAGTATGGCTTTACGGAAGCAAGCATTTGTCAAATCTGCGTTGCTAAAGTTTTTGTATTTGAGACTAGCACCAGCGTAGTGAAGCATGGTTAAAGACATAGTGACCGTTTAGTGAGGTGAAAGAGGTGTGGGGCGGATGGGAGCGTAGGCAGCGACGGACGCTCTAGTGAAACGAGTAGCAGATACCGCAGTGCGTTTTAGATTACGTGCATTGCTAGGGGGGCTGGCCGCGTTACAAAAGAACCATTTGTTATATCTACAAGGTTAGCTGCACAATTGTGACGTTGTGTAAAACTCTCAACAAGTCCCCGAACCTATCCATGATTGTATTGCGAAGGTTGCGTCCAGCTGATGTAGAGAAGCTTTGACTAGGGAACAATTCGACTTGGGCTGTTGTTCTCCTGTGGCACAGGGACGCCACCCATAGAGATATCTAAGGGCCACTAAGGGGCATGGCTTTTAGTAGATGGGCCGCAATACGATTGGCAGCGCCAGATGCCCCTAGACGCCGTCGTCCGTTACGGGCGATCGCTTGACGTCTAGGTATATCGGCCCACAGCTGCTGCATTGCCGTACCCATATCCATTGGGGAGGCGACAAGCTGCACTGACGGCCCCAGCAGCCGGGTCTGCGCTTCTGAAAAGGCTGGCGTAAACTGCGGCCCCTCCCCCGCTAGTGTCATCACAGGCTTACCTAGACCAACAACCTGCTCTGTCGCTGTCCCCGCCATCGCGATCGCCATATCAGCCTCGCGGGCGAACTCGTAGAAGCGACTATCAATCTGTAACGTAGCCTCTCTACGGGTGTAAGTACTGGGCTTGGAATCAATCTGTGGCCCGCTGAGCTGCCATCCCTGCTGTTGCACAAGCCGATGGAATTGATCTGGGCTGAGGTTGGGAGAAATTGCGGCCAAAAACCGGATATGACGCCAAGTCTGTTGCACCGCATTGACTGCTGCCAGAATCTGCTGCCAGTTCCGCTCTGCCTCAGGGTTGCGGGAGCCCGGCAGTAGAAGAATGTCGCTGGGCTGGATGGTGTTCGTTGGGGTGATATCGAGCGCGTCCATTTGCAGCCCGTCCATCATCGGGTTGCCCAAATT
>JBARYO010000837.1:0-4206 GCA_049647905.1 Elainellaceae cyanobacterium
TCCACCGGTAGAGTATAGACATCAAAGTAGCTCTGGTCGAACTCCAGCACGTTGCTGGCTGGAGAAAGCTGTCCCACAATAGGTGAGCCGTTGGCAGTAATAGGGGTTGCATTGGGGAAGCGCGCCCAAGCTCGCGGCGCTTGGCCGCTTCGCACCGCGCTGAGGAACGTGGCGGCACGGCTAGCGGGAATGGCAAAGCCGATGCCAATATTGCCCCCCTGTCGTCCGGTGGTGAAAATAGAGGTATTGACGCCGATGATGTCACCGTCGCTGTTGAGCAGTGGGCCGCCGGAATTTCCTGGATTGATGGCCGCATCGGTTTGAATCAGGCCGCGATCGCGATCGATGCGGCTAATAATCCCTACCGTGAGAGTGCCCTGGAATTGGCCAAAAGGGTTACCAATGGCGTAGGCATTTTGCCCTACGCTGATGTCGGATGTGGCTAGTGAAATAAACGGCAGGTCGCTCACATTGCGCAGCTGAATTGCCGCTAGGTCCAACCCAGGGTCACCAAAGGCGACCACATCCCCCTCAAATCGCCGCCCATCCTCTAAGGCCACGGTGGCGGTTCGGCTTCCGGCTACGACATGGGCGTTAGTCAAAACCAAGCCATCTGAGCTGATGATGCTGCCGCTGCCGGAGCCGAGATCCTCGGCCTCAATAGAGACAACGGCAGGGCTAGCTTGGCTGTAGACCTGAATCCGAACTGATTCATCAGACGGGCTTGATTGCGCCGCTGCGGGCTGGAGGCCAAATGGTGCTACGGGTGGGGCCGAACCGCTGAGAAGCGTCAGCACGATTGCAGCTCCGCTAGCGGTAAGCCCAAAAGAGAAAAGAGGTTGATGGATCATGGGTGAAGTCGTCAGCAGCTAATTTACCGGCAGATGGGACGGCTCCTGATTCTTCGCCGGGTTAGTACAGCTAACCGGACGTAACGAGCGCATCGGGAGAGAGCTTTGACTGCGGTGGCAATTGATGCGAGCTTGAGAGGGCAACTTGCGCTTAGCCCCAATCCAAGCCACAACTTGTCAAGCAGCGCGACCGAATCAGCACCGCGCTCTCATATCCTAGAATAGCCCACCCCTTCATCAGAATGCTGCTAGGGGTGTGTAGGTCGCTGTCACTGTCCCCCTGATAGACTGTCTAAATACATGACGTTCTAGAGGCACACCTAAATCTACGCCATGGCTGAAGATGTCCGATTTTTCATCAAACTTGGTCTCGCCTCTACCGCACTGGCGATCTTGATCAAATACGGCGGTCCTTCGGTGCCCCTGCCCAGCACGTCGCCAGTGGCGCTAATAATCGTACTGAGCCCCATCCCCATGGTTGCTCTATGGCTGGCGTGGTTATACCGACGCCAACGCCAAGCAGAATAGGATTCCAATGCGCACGTTAGACGACATCAACGCCAAAATTTCTGCCCATCAGGCTACGGTATGGACCGTTGAGCGCGTCAAGGCAGAAGTCCCCAAACAAGGTGCAGCGGCGATCGCCAAAGCGGTGGACGTCATCACCTGCGGCACCTTCGAGCCGATGGAATCTTCTGGGGCTGTGATCAACCTGGGGCACACCGACCCACCCATCAAAATTCGCCAGTGCTGGCTCGATGGGGTGCTGGCTTACTCTGGCTTTGGTGCTGTGGACCTATACCTGGGTGCGACCCAAGTCACCGAAGTGGATAGCTCAGGGGATAGCGTCAGCGGGGAAGGGCGTGAGCGGGGCGGTGGCCATGTCATTGCCGACCTCGTCGCGGATAAAGCGGTACCGCTGCGGGCCATCGGGCAAATGACAGACTGCTATCCCCGCGCTACGTTAGACATCACCATTACCCGCAGCTCCATCAACCAGTTCTATCTGTTTAACCCACGTAATCTATACCAAAACTTCATCGTGGGGGTCAACGGTGGCGATCGCCTGCTGTCAACCTATCTCGGACCGCTACAGCCCCGCCTAGGAAACGCCGTCTACTCTAACCCAGGAGCCATCTCCCCTCTGTGGAATGACCCTGACTTAGAGGTGATTGGCATTGGCAGCCGCATTTGGCTGGGGGGAGCTGAAGGCTACATTGCTTGGGAGGGGACTCAACACTTTCCTATTCAACGGCGTTTGCCCAACCGCACCCCGGTCGGACCGGCGGCAACCGTGGCCCTCATTGGTGACGCGAAGCAGATGTCATCTAAATGGGTGCGGGGATGCTATCTGCGCGGCTATGGTCCATCCCTCATGCTTGGTGTTGGCGTGGCGCTACCCGTGCTGAGCGAACGCGTGGTCGAGCACTGCGCCGTTCAGGACAGGGACATTGTGGCCCCGGTGGTCGACTTCTCTATCCCCCGGCGGGTCCGCCCTACGTTTGGGCTGGTGAGCTACGAGCAGCTCAAGTCCGGAAAAATCGTCATTGATGGTCGAGTAGTGCGTAGCGCCCCGCTGGCGAGTCTGGCCTACTCTCGCCAGGTATCAGAGGCGCTGAAGGCCCAGATTGAAGCAGGTGACTTTCACCTGAGCCAGCCCGTTGCACCCTTACCAAAAGACCGGGCATTTATGGCTCAAGACAGCTGGAGCGGCCAGTAGATTAACCCCGCACGGGGGTTAGATGACCAGCTGCCTTGACTAACTGAACTTAAGCTAGCCTTACGACCCAGTCCCTCACTCAGACGGAGCGCTGGAGGAGCGGCTTTGGCGCTTGATGATGGGCTTAGGCACCGAGCGATCTGACGGTGCTGGGCGATCGCCCAGCGGTGCGCCATGGCGGCGGTCTCCTTGGCGTTGCCCAGCCATAGCGGGTCTGTCGTGGCGGCGACGGGGTGGGCCACTGGCACCCGGACGCTTGCGGTGAGGCGGACCACTCCGGCCCTGACGCTTCGTGGGTGGCATGTCCTTGATGAAGTTTGCCTCTTGAATGACGAGGTCATTGCCTTGCCGCTGAATATGCATGTCCCAAAAGGAACCTACGGCACGGCGATCAACGCTTCCCTTGAGAAGCAGTTTAAACATTCGACCCCGAGTTTCGCCTTTGCGGGGTGCTTGACAAATCTTGATTGTCATATCTGCGCTACCCCGCGACTGGCGGATCACTTCCCCACGAATGGAGAAGTAGCCATCCTGTGGATCGGCAGCCCCACCTTGATCCGGCGATGTACTGGCCTTTTCGACCTGGGACGGTGGGGTAGCTGCGATCGCTGGCGCTGCTTCACTTGGTGTAGCGGTGACGGGCTCATCCTGCGTCCCCTCCGCTTGCACCGCAGCCCCTAAATCCTCATCGCTCCCATCGGTATCACTGGAAACCCCATCCCGACCCGCAGTCGTCGCCTCGTCTTGGCCATCGAGGAGGTCATCGTCTTGACTCAGGTTCTCTGGATCCCAGATGCCGACAATTTGAGCATGCAGGTCGTTGTTGCCTGGGCGAGTGCGAGGATAGACAACCCACAAATGTGGCTGGGCCAAGTCTACATGCTTTTTAACTAAGCTCATCACACGGCCGAGCAGAACCGCATCGATAGCCGTCTTTTCCTCAGTAACAATGTTGCCACGGGTGAATTGATCCTCCGAGGGAATATAGACTCCCCGAATTAATCCAATGGCGCGGTACTGAAGCGGCTCACTGGCTGGAGGAATAGGACCGTGGCGCAGCGTGGCTTGAGACCCATTTTGCATGTCTTCTCCCTGTAGTTCAGCGGCTGGAGGTGGAGTCTGGGAAGACTCTCCGTCAGGGTGTTGCGGTAGCGCTTGACCCGGCAATGGCTGATCGACGTTTGCTGATTTCGAACCCGTCATATCGATTGTCGTTTTTGAGTGCTGATTCATCTCAACTTCCGTTTCGCAACTTCCGTTGAAGGTTTGCGAACAAATGTGCTAGACATTCGCTCAGCATCTTCGTACAGGCACAGAGTCACTAGGATGCTTTGTGAAAGCGTTCATAGCCAGAATCTTTAGTCACTCTGCGTCATGAACCTAGCTTCTCTACCGATCGCCAACAGACCGAATACCCACTAGGTTAGCATTCGTCATGCGGCCTCTGTCGGGTTGGTCAGCAGCGCGATACGGCATCCGGTCAGTGACCTGACTCGGTTTGTCGCTGCAGCTTACTTTTCGTTTATACATCTGAAAAGCCTAGTCTCAGGTAGTTTTCACCATAACTTTATGGCTGCCGCTAGAAGACGGGCTCTGTAACATCACCCCCAATACCACCAATCCCCTTCATAATGG
>JBARYO010000838.1:0-16412 GCA_049647905.1 Elainellaceae cyanobacterium
GGTGGACCCGCGTTAGACCACTAGCGACTCCATTGCCGTCTGCAGCTCTTGGGTGAGGTTGGCTACCGCCTGCCGTCGATTCTCTTTGTAGGCCGGCCATCGATCGCCCACCGATAGGGGTGCGCCGACGGTCACCTGTACCGTGCGATCGCCCAGATATAGGCGGCGTGCCGACCGCCGACCGCAGATTTGATTGACGATTTTCCACATCAGCAAGGTGGTATCAGCATAGCGATCGATGGTTCGGGCTTCAGCCACATAGCGCCCCGTGACGCTTACCAGGCTCTCCACCAGGCGCATATGCCAAATGCGTAGGTCCGCCTCATCGGCTATCAGGTTATTGAGCCCATGGGCGAGGGGCGTGGTGTCTGTGACCGCTTCATCACGATAGATGCGGTCCCACCCCACTTGCTCAACCCGACGACAGCGATCGCCTAAGCTCCCTTTCGCCTTAATGCCAAAGGCTTCCTCTGCCACCGTCAGGGCATTGTTCAGTAATGTTTTGAGGCGGACGGCAAAGTCGCCGTTCTCGTCAGCATTTTCATCAGCGCCAGCGTCAGATGACGTCAGGGGATAGTTGTAATAGGTGTTGTAAAATTCTTCAACTTCAGAGAGCAGGTGCTTCCCTAGACGCAGTAGGCGCTGATAGAGTAGCGTATCCTCTTCTGCCGTTGGCGGTTGCCCATCTTGAAGCCTCAGAGGCTGGTCCGGTGCCGGGAGCCCGGTGTCCTGTTCCAGCTGCGCTAGGCGCTCCACCAATGCACCCCAGGGGGCCGTCACAAAGTGATATTGCACGCCTATGGGCACAATCAGCACCTCTTCTGAGCGCTCAGCCTTGCGTAGGTCATCCAGGCACCAAAAGCCAAACTGGGCGATACCGGGCTCAATGGGGCTGACGAGTTCGTTATGGCCGTTGGTCGCCCCCTCTGGCGCGATCGCCACAGGAAACTGCCCTGACGCAAACAGCGTGCGAATAGACCGCAGCCCTTGGGTATCGAGGACGCCACGTCGAATTGGGGTACCGCCCAGGCGGGAAAACAGCCAGCCGGTCCACCGTCCGGCCCAAAGGGGAATGCCCCGCTCGTAGACAAAATGGGCATGGGTGGGACCATTGAGCCGAACTGCGCCGTGGGATAGAGCCTGGGGGAGCTTATTCCACAAGGCGTGGGCAATGCAGGGGGGGTCATCTGTGGTGGGGTGACGAAACGCCAACAAAAACCGCACCTTGCCTGACTCAAACGCTTCGTATAGTTGCCCTAACTCCTTACCACCCACCAGCTCAACCTCGGTAACACGGAGCTGATAGCGCAGCCAGAAGGGGATAATCCTAGCGCCCAGCCACCGGACGGTGGCGGTATAGCAGGGTGGAATAAAGTCTAAGTTTGGTTTAGAGCGGGTAATAATATGTGGCATGACCTAGCGTACGTGACGCGACAAAACTTCACTGACCCCAGATGCAGCCGCGAGGAGTGGATTCAGTAGGAGATTCGCTACTGGAGCACTTCTTCCAGCCGGTGCTGCTCCCACAGCTGCCGGTAGAGCCCTGACTGTCGGAGCAGCGCCTCGTGGGAGCCCAACTGCACAATCCTACCCTGATCCATCACAATGATCCGGTCGGCAGTTGCGGCAGCGGACATCTGATGGGAGATAAAGACGACGGTTTTCTGAGCTGTCCCACCCGAGAGATTCTCCAAGATGGCGCTGGCGGTACGGTTGTCCACGCTAGAGAGCGCGTCGTCCAAAATCAATATGGGGGCGTCCACCAGCAGCGCCCGAGCCAAGGCGGTTCGCTGGCGCTGGCCGCCCGACAGAGTGATGCCCCGCTCTCCCACGAGGGTATCGTACTGCTTGGGAAAGTTGAGAATTTCGCTGTGAATTTGAGCTTGCTTTGCCGCAAGTTCTACCTCTGTTTGCTCGGCGGTAGGGTCACCATAGCGGATATTGTTGCGGATGCTGGTGCTAAACAGAAAGCTGTCTTGAGGCACGTAGGCGATCGCCTTCCGCAAGTCCTGAATTCTCAGACTAGTGATGTCGTGGCCATCGACGAAAAGCTGACCGGCATCGATATTCAGCAAGTAGGGAACGGTATTGGCCAGGGTTGACTTCCCGGAGCCAATTGGCCCTACAACAGCTACGGTTTCGCCGGGACTAACGGTGAATGTTATGTCATCCAGGGCGGGCTGAGCGGCATCGGGATAGCGATAGGTGAGCTGGCGGGCTTCGATATGGCCTTGCACATCGGCACGGGGTAGCGGCTGGGCGCTACTATCATCCTGGATGCTGGGGATTACGGTCAAAATTTCTTGAATACGGGCGATGCTGACCTCGCCCCGCTGGTAGGCCGTAATGGTAAAGCCCAGCAGCGCTGTGGGAAACACGAGCCTCTCGACATACAGCAGCAGCGCCACAAAATCCCCCACGCTGAGGGCCCCGTTGGCGATCGCCCCCGCCCCGAAGGCCAGAATTACCAGGAGGCTAATGCTGGCCAACCCGCTCAACAGCGGAAACAGGGTATTGCGGGTGCGGCCCAGCTGCAGATTGGCGTCAAGCAGCTGATGGTTGAGCTGCCGGAAAGCCTGCCGCTCGTTGTCTTCTTGGCTATAGATTTTGATCAGCGCCATGCCGCTCATGTCTTCTTGAATCAGGTCGCTGATGTTGGCATTCTTCTCCTGCACCACCTGTTGCTCATCCCGCAGACGTTCGCTAAACAGGCTCACCATAAACAGCATGATGGGGTAAACCACCAGCGCGGCTAGGGTCAAGCGCAGGTTGATCGCCACCATAAACGGCAGGGTAAGGGCATAGGCGAACAGGGTATTGGCCAAACTGAGCACCGCAAAGCCCACCAAACGGCGAATGTTGTCGACATCGCTGGTGGCGCGGCTGATAATCTCCCCCGGCTTTACCCGCTCGAAGTAGGCCGGCTCTAGAGTGAGAAGGTGACGAAAGATGCGCTGTTTGAGATCAAATTCTACCTGTCGCCCTACCCCAAAGATGAGAATGCGCGACACCATGCGAAC
Organism: Elainellaceae cyanobacterium; assembly: GCA_049647905.1. Taxonomy (GTDB): domain Bacteria; phylum Cyanobacteriota; class Cyanobacteriia; order CAKZMO01; family CAKZMO01; genus JBCCAG01. Next base: position 3,021 of record JBARYO010000838.1, read on the forward strand.
CACCCACATGATCGACGCTAAAACAAGAACGATAACGGACGCCTGCAGGATCTTATCGAAGCTAAAGGTCACCTCCAGCGTATCGATGGCGTTGCGAATAAGTTGGGGAATATAGGCCCCAACGGCATTGACAACCAGCAATGCCGCGACACCTAGAGCCGTTTTGTGCCAGTAGGGGCGAATATAAGATCTAAGGGTGCTGAGGGTAGATTGAGGCATCGTTCGCTAGACAAAATGGCGAGTAGAACCGTAGCCGTGACTACAGGACTACCCACCTATGCTACTGCGGATTCCCCGTTCTCCCCAGAGCGGAGCATCAAGCGTCAATCGGATCATATAGCCATCCCCGTAAGAAGTAGTACACCGATGCCAGATACTCCTCAATCACGTCGCTGGAGAGATTGAGCGCTTCCGCTGTGGGCAGCAGATCGCCCAACCGCATTAACAACCCGCTAGTGCCGGTTTGAAATCCATAGAAGTCCGTTGGGGCCGGAATGACATCACTTCTGACTACGCCAAGGCTGTCGGCAAAGGTGGACCGCCCGCGCCTGACTCGGTTGGCAGGGGCGACCAACAGCAGCCGGTACCCAGTCTCGTCGTACCCCCGATCGCTCAGAGTTTTGGCCACAGCATTGGCGCTGGTCCGCATGTCTAGCCCCGTGGTGTCAACCACAACCTGGTCGAACGGGACCCCGAAGGTCGACAAAATTCGAGTGATGTTGTCGGTTAGCTCAGTATTATTGTCAATAATTTGAGGGCCAGGGCTGACGATAACCAGCGGGATGACCCCCAGTGCCTGCTGCTCTTGATAGAGTTCTCCGGCATACTGAAGTCGGCTCACAAAGCTGTTGCCGAAGCCGTTGTCTGGATTGTTGAGCTGAGTGCCGCCGCGATAGGCTGGATCAGCAGGATTCAAGCCATCCCCAAGAACGACAATTACGTCTGCTGCCCGCCCTTGATCATTTAGCGCCGCCAACTGTTCCGCTGTGTCTTGGGTCCGCCCCACAAGCCAATAGGCCACCAATGGTGTACTAAAAATCCATAGGATGGCTAAGGCCCAGGCGACCAAATTGGAGTTCATGGCCTTGAGCCCTTTGCGCAGGGCGATCGCCAGCAGTAGAATGGATAGCCCCAGCGGCTTGAACGGAAAGGACAGCACGGTCCAAATTGGCCCCACCAGCCGATCGTTGGGGTCTTGGAACGCGACAACCGCCAGAGCAACGAGTGCCAACCCCCCCAAAATGGTCAAGTAGGTGCCGGGGATTAGTTCCCGAATTAGGTACCAAAATAGCCAGATAAATAGGGCTAGTAGGAGAATGCGGGTTAACAGTTCAGGCATAGTAAAAGGCTCATAACCAGGGCAAACGCGTCAGTTCAGATGGCAGATATACTTACAGACCGTATTCGCGACAGAGCGGCGTGAGCATTGTCCTGGGGTATCAAGGGTCGACATAACCGGTCTTAATATCCATGCCGTGCAGTAAGCAGCAGGATAGTAAACCCAGTCAAGCAATACGATAGCGCTTAATCTACGTTAGTTAAAGCAGGGGAAACGACCTTTTAAACAAATTTTTGCGGCGGCGACGGTTATTGTCGTCAATCCTTGTATCTCGTTGCGGTGATTTGGATTCGATTGCGTTAGAGCTTAGCGAGCCGTCAGTCGAACAAAAGCGACCTGCGTCTGCCAGGATACCGTCTGATGGACAAGGGCGCGTAGTGCTTGGCATACGGCGTCAAGCTCTTGGACAGATAGTGCTGACGCAATGCGATCGCGGTAGCTCGGGGACGGTCCTCCAGAGCGGGTCCAGCGATCAATCAGATCGGGGGAGAGATAGATTTCAACCGTCATCTGCTCCACCTCGATCTTGACTGTCAGCGCGGATCCGTCAAATAGCTGAATCAAGTCCTCCTGACCCCAAGCAAGGCTTGGGTCCGTGGTGCAATATAGCTCGGTTTCTGCGGCCACCAGGCGAGACCGCAGGTCATTGGGTAGGGTCAAAATACTAGAGATGCGCTGCGCCTCTTTGGGCAGGCTTTCCGCTAGGGCAATGGTGGTGTTAGGGGTGGCGAGGGAGGCTAAGGCGGCGGCAGTGGCCGGTCTATCAGATGCGTTGAGCAGCAGGTTGCGACCCAGCACACCGTCAAAGACTAAGCTTGGGTGTTCTACGGCGACCTGTGCTATTGGAATAGAAAGAACCAGGGGCTGACGCAGTGTCGGAAGGTGATCGGGGCTAGTCCGTGGTCCCTGTATCAAGGCATCTAGCGCGGATTTCTCCTTGCCCGTCGCCACGGCATAGACCCCGCCCTCCGGCACCTGCCGTACGGCCTCCCACAGCAGTAGGCTATGGGCGTTGACCGTCAAAATGACGTGGTGGCGCTGGGCCTGCAGCTGCTGGAAGAGGCGATCGCGCACTTGGGCCAAGTAGTCGCTGGCCTGAGACAGAGAACGCTGGAGCCAGCGATCGGTGGTGGCATCCTCAGGGCTGAGGGTCAGGATTTCGGGAATGGCGTCGTCGGCAATGGCGGCGAGTTGGGTCTCCCGGCGCTGCTGTACTTGTCGAGCGATGCTACCCTCATAGCCTTGGACGGAGGGCTGGTAGAAGACCTGACCCTGTAGCGTATCGGGGAGGTACTGTTGGGCTACCCAGTGATCTCGGTAGGCATGGGGGTAGAGGTAGTTCTGTCCGTGGCCTAAGCCTTGATCGCGGCTGGGATCTTGCAGGTGGGGGGGGGCGGTGGCCTGGACCTGCTCTACCGCCGCGAGGGCATCGAAAAAGCCCATGACGCTATTTGATTTTGGCGCGGTCGCCAGGTATAGGGTGGCTTGGGCTAGGGGATAGCGTCCCTCCGGCATTCCGACGCGGTCGAAGGCTTGGGCGCAGCTGGTGACGACGGTAACGGCATTGGGGTCAGCCAGACCGACATCTTCGCTAGCCAAAATAACCAGGCGGCGAAATAGAAACCGCGGGTCTTCCCCCGCATAGACCATACGGGCGAGCCAGTAGAGGGCGGCGTCCGGGTCTGATCCTCGCACGCTTTTGATGAAGGCGCTGATGGTGTCGAAGTGGGCATCGCCTTCTTTGTCGTATAGGACAGCGCGCTGCTGAATCGAATCTTCGGCAACCGCTAGGGAAATATGGATGGTGTCTTGCTCTTGGCCTGGTATGGCGGGTGTGGTCTCCACCGCCAGCTCTAGCGCGTTGAGCAGGGCGCGGGCGTCGCCGCTGGACACAGTCACAAGGTGGTCGAGGGCGTCAGGGTCAATATGAACGGGGCGATCGCCATAGCCTCGGTCTGGATTCTGGAGAGTTTGGTCTACAACGCGCCGCAGGTCGTCTGCGCCAAGGGGCAACAGCCGAAATAGGCGAGATCGGCTCACCAGAGCCTTGTTCACCTCGAAATAGGGGTTCTCCGTTGTGGCCCCGACCAGGACAATCGTGCCGTTCTCCACCCAGGGCAGTAGGGCATCCTGCTGGGCCTTGTTGAACCGATGCACCTCATCGACAAACAAAATGGTGCGCTGGCCCTGCTGCCCGCGCTGGGCTTGGGCAGCGGCGATCGCCTCTCGCAGGTCTTTTACACCCGCTAGCACCGCGTTAATGGAAATAAAGTGGGAGCGGGTGGTATTGGCGATGATGCGAGCCAATGTGGTCTTGCCTGTGCCCGGTGGTCCGTAAAACAGCAGAGATGATAGCTGATCCGCCTGAATTGCCCGCCGCAGGAGTCGACCGGGGCCGATGATATGCTGCTGTCCCACAAACTCGTCCAGCGTCTGTGGACGCATTCGCGCCGCTAAGGGGGCGTCATCTTGCTCTATGCGCTGACGACGGTGATCAAAAAGGTCCATGACGTCGGGGGGCTAGAGTCGGTCCACATTAACAGAGGCGATAGGTTGAGCCGAGGGATCTGCTGGAGCGCGGCTAGGGTCTACTATACCCATCGGGAAGGCGCTGGGGCAGAGTCCGGCCTTCTTGAATGATGCCGTTTGAAAACAGCTCCCGGCACGGACGACGGGTGATGTTGAGCTCCGTGTAAACCCGTCCCTGGGTCGTAATCAGAATGCCACCGCTGTTTTGCTGCAGGCGAGGTGTATCTGGTCCTGTTTCTGCAATCCAAGCCTCCCCGCTTGGGGAGCGATTTTCCCGCAGCGGCGGGTAGGCCAGCATCTGCCGCCAGTAGCGGCGCTGTTCGGTATTGTACAGAACCCGTCTGCCCAAGACAATGCTATCCCCAGCCGCGACCCCATTGAAGGTATCCTCAGCCCCGGCTCGTCCTCGAACGCTCAGGACAGGGGCGCTACGGTCCTCCAGGGCGATGGCACAGCTGCCTACGACAGCCTGTTCTGAGGGCTGGTCGGGCGTTTCGGGGGTATTGTCCGGAGGGAGAGAACTGCTGTCACAGTCTTCCAAAGACGCCTCCCGCGTAAAGCCGTAGACCGCCTCGCTCGTGATTTGCACCCAACCCCGCGATGAGAATCGCGGGTCAAGAGTCAGTCTGCGCCCTGACGGAATCACCTGTGCCACGATGTTGGCATCTTGCCGGGGCTGATCGTAGATGATGGTGGGGCTAGCTGTCTGACCACAGGTTGCCCCGTCGGCTAGAGCCTGTGCCGCAGGGCTATGGGAGACTGCGCTATACAAGCTGCCTCCGAGAGCGGACAGGAGAGTAAAGAGGGCAAAAGAGCGGCGTCTGAACATGGCAGTGGGGGTGATGAAGCGGCAGCAGACGGATGAAGCAGTAAGGCAGTCCTTTGACCCTACTTTACCGGATTATTTCCGTTGATTTGACATTGTCTTCTGAGCCTCCACCACAATTTGACGGGCTAAGGCGGGATAGGCATCAACGGGTGCTTGACGCAGCGTATTAACTGCGTTTTCTAGTTCAGCGGTGCGTGGGTCAGCCGCCGCCGCGCTGGGAGTATTAACCTCACCTGAAGCCGCATCGCCGGATGGGGCGGTGGTCATACCATCCTTTGCCACAGCTAGGCCATCCCAGGCTTGAATCACCTGCTCAGCCGCGCGGTTCATCGTCTCGATTTTTTCTGGTTCCAAACTCCCGCTGGGCTGGCCGTCAGGCCCTAGGGCCGATAGCTCCAGTTCGCGGCCATAGTAGGCGAGCTGCGCCATCGGCAGATATTTCGCCCCTGGGTTAACGGTCTGCGTTCCCTGCAGTCCCGTTTGAGCAAGCTGATTGGCTGCCACCATGGCGGGAACCTGCTGCTCGGCCATAACGGCCTCTTCCAAAGTATCGAGCTGGAGCAGCACCGCCTCCACGTCAATCCCTTCCAAGGCCCCATCCGCCGACAGCATGTCGATGCGATCGCTTACTTTCTGCAGCCGGTTGAACTGCTGGGCTGCTTTTTGCCAGTCATTTTTGTAGGCACTGTCGTATAGCTTGGCGCTGATATTGGTTAGACGTTTCAAGGAGGCCTCAGGCCGAGGGCTCTGCTTTGTGCCGCGATCGCTGGGAGCCACCGCCTCTGAGTCCGCTGACGGGGAATCTGCGGCAGGGTCAGGGCTAGAGCAGGCGCTCAACCCGAGAATGCCGCACAGGATTAGCGCCGTGGCGATTGCCGCTCGATGGCGGAGCGCTGTCCAAGGCTGAGCGGATGATCGTAGAGATGAATGAGACATGTCAATACTCTCCAAATAGGCTATACAGGCAAACGCTGCATTATGATCCGTGTAAACCGATGCCGTACAGAGTCTTCGGACGGCCGTACGACGTATCTCGCGTTGCGTACTCCAAATTGAGTACTAGCCTTGTAGTTTAGACAACAAAACCGCTAGTTTAGCTCCGCTTTAGGACGGATCTTGAAGTGACTACATACCGCTATAAGTGCTGGCAACATCCGCAATTAACGTCTGAGGAGACAACGTGATTACCATTGCCATCGCTAGTCTACCTCTTTTGATTTGGGTCTATCTGTTGCTAGGACGGGGCCAGTTTTGGCGATCGCGGCCCTGTTTGGAGCTGATGCCAGAGGCGTTAACAACCTCGCCTCGCCAGACGCCGTGGCCCGCGATTCAGGTGATTATCCCAGCCCGCAACGAGGCCGAAATGCTGCCCCACACTCTACCGTCGCTGCTTAACCAAGACTACGCCGGAACGGTTTCGATTCTGCTGGTCGATGACCATAGCACCGACAACACGGCTGCCATCGCCCAGGCTATTGCCCAGCAGGCAAATTCCGCGACCCCCCAGCAAGCGGCAACGTCCCTTGAGGTTCTTGCTGCCAAACCATTGCCAGCAGGCTGGACCGGAAAACTGTGGGCGCTGCAGCAGGGTACTGAGCATGCCCTTGCATCAGAACCGGACTATGTCCTGCTCACCGATGCCGATATCTGCCATTCCCCGGAAAGCCTGCGGCAGCTAGTTACCCTGGCCCAGCAGCGTCAGCTAGAGATGGCATCTGTCATGGTGCGGCTGCGCTGCGAAAGTCTTTGGGAGCAGCTGCTAATTCCGGCGTTTGTGTTTTTCTTTCAAAAGCTCTATCCCTTTCGCTGGTCCAATGACCCCTATCGCCGCACGGCTGCAGCTGCCGGAGGCTGCGTTTTGCTGCGACCCGAGGCACTGCGGCGCATCGGCGGTATGGCGAGCATCCGGCAGGCGCTGATCGACGACTGTGCCCTAGCCGCTGCCGTTAAGTATACTGACGCGCCATCTCCGCCCTTCTACCCCACCTGGCTGGGGCTGAGCGATCGCATTTCTAGCCTGCGCCCCTACCTCACCCTCAAGAGCATTTGGGATATGGTGGCCCGTACGGCGTACACCCAGCTACATTATTCGCCGCTGTTGCTGGTGGGGTCCGTCCTGGGGATGGGTTTGGTTTACCTCGTTTCTCCGGTGAGCCTCATCGCAGGTTTGCTTACAGGGCAGAGATTGGTTGCCCTGCTAGGGGCGCTGGGCTGGCTTTTGATGAGCATCGCCTATATGCCGATTATCCGGTTCTATCGCTGCCCGACGTGGCTTTCTGCAGCCCTACCGGCGATCGCCTTTTTCTACACGCTGATGACGCTAGACTCGGCCCGACGGCATTGGCGAGGCCAGGGCGGAGCCTGGAAGGGGCGGACCTATGCGTCTGATGACGACGGTGCGAACCGGGTGAGCAAGGCTACGGCAAAATCGTAATTTGCGCCTCTACGGTGATGGCGTCAGCCGTAATGGTGAGCTGCTGGAGCGTTGCGTCTCCGAGGGCAAAGGACCGATCGGGTAGCGATAGTGTTTTGGGACTGGCTTTTGATCGCAAGCTGCTGTCGGTTGAGCTGCTGTGCTCACTAGACTTGGCCCTGATCTCCACGGCGCGGACCTGAATTGCAGACCCCTGGGCGGTGAGCCGCGCTGTCAATTGGGCCGCACCAGACGAGCGATCGTCGTCAATCCACTGCCCCTGGAGCGTAATTTGCCCTGGGCCGAGGTCAATGTGCTGCACCTGAAAGGCGTGCCGTTCAGGGAGAAGCTGCTGGGTCACTTGCGCTAATGCTGTGGACAGCAGCTCAGACTGTAGGGATCGGTTGAGATCGGTAGCGCTGACGTGGGCCTGCATCTGCGCTAAGACCGGCTCTGCCAACTGAACTGGTTTACCCCGCAGAACTTGCCCTAAGTTGATGCGGATACCCGATGCCTGCAACGCCAGCTGCAAAACATGAAGCCCCTGGTAAATCACCTGATCCGCCCGCAGTGAGACGCTAGGAATTCGCCCCCCCAGCAGCTGGCGATCGCCAGCGTCAATAGCGATCGCCAGCCCCTTTGCCTGAGTTACGAGAGAGCGCAACCAAAGCTGAAGTGCAGAGCTAAGTATGGAACGAATAAGGCGGGACTGACTCATATGGATGGAAGCGGTGAACTATTGCTTAGTATCCCTTGATACGATGCTCTCCCAGCGCTCTAGGGTATTCCGGCCATATCAATGGTATCCAAATGGCATTGCACTCTGACCTCAGCGATCCCCGACCGGATGACATCGGGATCAAATTGTTACAATTTCATGACAAAGCGATCCCCGCTTTGCCTGCAGGCTCGTAGGAGCACGATAAATCAATGGGACCACCCCCTTGATCTCTAGCTTCGTTTTTTGCAATATAGGGTCAAGTTGCGATCCCGGTAGGCAGAATTACTCACGCATGTTGATTCCCTGGCGCGTGAGTTGGATGGTTTTCGAGCCTCAAGCCTCAATACAGCTGCTGGCTTTTGTGTCGCCCTTGGTCGGACTGCATTAAATGAAATCACATTGAAACCGTATTGAAACCGCATTTAGGAGATACTGCTATGACTCAGAAATCACCACCCTTAGTCGAACTGACGCTTCGCCAGCTGCGTTTAGTGGCCAGCGAGTACAACGTGTCGCGCTACAGTCGCATGCGTAAAGAGCAGCTGATTGAAGCGATCAAGGCAGCTCAAGATATTCAGACCGCTGCACAGGTTGCTACACATCAGCCGCTGGTGGCCCAGGAGCAGACGGCTCAGGAGACCGTCGAAGCCGCTAAGTTTGACGTGGGTCAGGTTGCTGAAACGAGCTTTGCTCTAGCTGACGTTGATGAAGGTCTAGCAGACTTGCCCGATGGCTATGGCGAGAGTCGCGTCGTTCTCCTCCCCCGCGACCCTCAGTGGGCCTACGTTTACTGGGATATCCCAGACAGTCATAGAGAAGAGCTACGCCGTCAGGGGGGAATTCGCCTTGCCCTACGGTTCTATGACGTCACCAACATCGACCTCAATGTCCAGCGCCCCCACAGCATGCAGCAGTACGAGTGCGACGAACTGGCGCGGGAGTGGTACCTGCCGGTTCCTGTTAGCGATCGCGATTACGCAGTTGAGATTGGCTACCTGACTATGGATGGCCGCTGGCTGATGCTAACCCGCTCAGCCCCAGTGCGCATTCCTCCCGTTTATCCATCCGACTGGGTTGAAGACCAGTTCCTCAATATCAGTTGGGATGAGGAGCTGCGCGGCAAAACCTACGCTAACCTCGAGCCACCAAGCCAGCGTGCGTCCACAGCTGGGCCTGGAGAGAGCAATGAACTCTACGACACCGTGTTTGGCATGGCCAAATCTGCCGAAGCACAGCGGGTTGCGGGCTCCTTGTTCGGATCCATGCATCAAGTTCCTGAGCAGGCCGTTAGCTCCTTTGTCTTCCCCTCCGGTATGGGGATGGTTGGCATGGGGATGTTTTCGGCCTCCGGTATGGGAATGACCATGTCCGGCGCTGGGTTGACCATGTCTGGCGCTGGGCTTGCTGCCTCCATGCCCCCGGTTCGCCCCCGCCAGTTCTGGCTGGTGGCCGATGCAGAGCTGATTGTCTATGGCGCAACTGAGCCCGATGCCACCGTGACCATCGGCGGACAGCCCATCAAACTCAACTCCGATGGCACCTTCCGCTTCCAGATGTCCTTCCAAGATGGCGTCATTGACTACCCCATCATGGCGGTCGCGGCAGACGGCGAGCAAAATCGCTCCATCCATATGACATTCAATCGGGAAACACCAGAGCGCCGCACCAACACAAAGGAAGAAGCGGTTCAAGAGTGGCTGGCATAGTGCCGCCCCGACGGAATGAGATGTCGATTTTGTCCCGTCATCCTTAGTTTGTGGCGAATGTCTTAATAATGCCTAACCTCCTATTCCCTGGCTTCGGTCAGGGATTTTTTTCTTGATGCTGATGAGTTCGGTATGATGAGGGCTATATCGCTGATGGACTGGACTACGCAGTGCGGTGGCTGGTATGCAAGGAGAGACATCTATGGTGCAGTCTGCTCACGCTGACATGAGCCGTCAGGCCAAAATGATGGCAGAGCAAATGTTGAGCGAGGTGTGGGACAACGCCGGGTTTCCGGTGGATCCCGTCACTATCGCGAAGAAGCTCGGCCTCCATGTGGTCGAAACGGATTTGCCCGATGCGATCGCTGGCGCTCTGTTAAAAGAAGAGGGCAAGGATCCAATGATTGTGATGCATTATCAAGACAGCACCCAGCGCAAGCGATTTACCTGCGCCCATGAGTTAGGCCATTACTCTAGGCGAGTGGCCGAGCGTGACACTGGCGGTGTGTACAACTACGTTGACTTGCGCCATCGACCCAGTAAAGCAGACCAAAGCCTAGAAGATCTGTTTGCTGACGAATTTGCGGCTAATTTACTGATGCCCACCAGCGAGATCGCCCGCCTGCAGCGCCGTGGTGACTCGATGCTGCAGGCCATGGTCCATTTTGGCGTGTCTGAGGCGGCATTGACCTATCGCCTCAACGTCCTTGACCTCTCACCCAGCGCCTTTGCCCGTAGATCCTGATGACATTGAGCAATGACAACGCTGATTTTCCGGAGCAGCTAGCCAGCACTAAGGCGGCGATCGCGCTGGTGAAAACCCAGGTGGAGACCTCACCTAAGACAAAGACCGCCGATCCGCTCACTACGGAAATAGTGGAGGACCGCCGCTCAGACCGACAGCTGCGCCAGCGCTATGCCACTTGGTTTATGTGGATTTTGGTCTCGCAACTGCTGGTGATGAATGCGGTGTTTATTTTGCTGGGGTTAGGGAAGCTGGAGTACCGGAATCGCTGGATTGTGGAGATCTATATTGGCGCTACGGTTGTGGAGGTGTTTGGTGTGGTGATTGTGATTACGCGAGGTCTTTTTCCTAAGCCAAAGTAAGGGCGTGGTGCTGTTAATGCTTAGGCAATCGCAGCGTCGTGCGCACCTTCAGCGGACTGAGGATTTGGTTCAGCGATCGCAGCTGCTCCGCCGTGCCCATGCAGATCAGCGTATCTCCCGCCTCCAGCATCGCCTCCGCCATCGGTCCCGCAATCAGGTTGCCGTCTGCCCGGCGAATGGCCAGCACCAGCGCCCCCGACCGCGATCGCAACCGTGCTTCCCGCAGCGACTGCCCCACGCAGGGGGAGGAGTTAGCGTCTAGCAAAAACTCCTCCATATAAAAGGAGCGATCGGTGCCGGTGAGAATGCCGTCCACAAAGTCCATCACCTGGGGCCGCAGCGCCGCCGCCGCCATCCGCCGTCCCCCGGTCACATGGGGGGAGACCACCGCGTCTGCTCCGCCCCGCTGCAGCTTTTGCACCGCCTCCTCGGTGTTGGCTCGGGCGATGGTGCGAATTTTGGGATTCAGGCTTTTGGCCGACAGCACCGTATAGAGATTTTCGGCATCAGAAGGCAAGGCCGCGACGATGCAGGCCGCCCGGTCGATGCCCGCCCGCCCCAGCACCTCATCCAGGGTGACATCCCCCATAATGGCGATGTAGTCCAGCTGCTGCGCTTGGGCGATGACATCCGGGGAAAAGTCGATTACCAAAAAGTCGATGCCCTCAGCGGCAAACTCCAGAGCAATATTTCGTCCTGTGCGGCCAAAGCCACAGATGATGTAATGCTGGTTCAACGTGCTCAAAAGACGCCTCTGTTGCCTAAGCCGAATACCCTCTTGAAAGGAACCCTGGAGGACGGCTTCGGTGAAGTGATTAACGATGTATCCAATGCTAACAACCCCCAGCAAGATTAGGGTGATAGTAAAGAGTCGGCCCATCGGGCTGAGGGGCTGAACCTCCGTGAACCCGACGGTGGACATGGTAATGATGGTCATGTAGGCCGAATCGATCCAGCTCCAGCCTTCAATCAGCCGATAGCCGACGGTGCCGATGCTGGTAATGATGACCAGAACCGTCAGCGCCAGGAAGATTTCCTGCCGCAGCCGCCGATACCGATCCTCTGCACTGTTCCTCAATCCGGGCGAGCCTCTACATATTGCTTCAGGTCTAGGGCCATGCGACGTAGCCCCCTAAGCTCGTCTTGACGGATAATCGGCAAAATAAGTTGGGCCATGATGCCCGTGATAGTCTCTTGATGGTGATACCGCGTGATCCCATCTGCTGTCTCCAGCTCAAACTGGTGCTCGCTGCGGTAGCCCGGCGCGATCGCCACCCAGCGGAGGCAAACGTCTGGTTGCAGATGCACGACGCGAGCGGTAAACCGCATTTTGGCCTCGTTCGGCATCCGTCGCATAGCTAGCTTAACCGATGCACTTGGGGAAAAGGGAACCGTTGGCGTCCGGTCGTAGAGTACAGTATTCCACTGCCGCCACCCACGTTTATCCACCAAGGCATGCCACACCTGCGGGCGGGGGGCATGGATATCTGTTGAAACGTAAAGTCGGGGCATAGTGGCTAGACGCAACAGGATTTCGTTAGCGATCGCTGATGTGTAATCTTGAGCTTTGGTCAGCGCTAGGCTACCGTAATCAACAGCATTGCTGCTAGTTCATCATTTTACCGGTCTCTGTCCAGGTCCGGTCTGTATCGGGGCTGGCGCTTCCGCTTGCAAGTACTCTTTCATCCTTTGGTATATATCCATGGTCAGCCTGACCCCAAATCCCAGCTACAGTCTCACGCTTCGTCTTATCATCCCCAACCGAGCCGGCATGCTGGCCAGTGTTGTTGAGGCGATCGCGTCGGTCAAGGGCAGCATTGGCACCATTCACCTGGTGGAGCAGACCCGCAAGCAGGTGGTGCGGGATGTGGTGGTAGATGCCTCTAGCGCCGATCATGCTGAAGCAATCACGGCTGCGGTGGACTCCCTACCGGATATCACTGTGGTGAGCACTGATGACCGCACCTTTGCCCTGCACAAGGGCGGAAAAATCTCTGTGGAAGGCAAGATTTCCTTCACCAACCAGGGCGATTTGGCCATGGCCTACACCCCCGGCGTTGGTCGAATTTGCCGCGCCATCGCCGAAGACCCAGAGCGGGTGTACGACCTGACCATTAAAGGGAATACGGTGGCCATCGTCACTGATGGCAGCGCCGTCCTTGGCTTGGGCAACCTAGGGCCAGAGGCGGCGCTGCCGGTGATGGAAGGCAAAGCCATGCTGTTTAAGGCATTTGCTGGCTTGGATGCGTTCCCAGTGTGCCTCAAGTCCCAGGACACCGACACTATTGTGGAGACGGTGAAAAATCTTGCTCCGGTCTTTGGTGGCGTCAACTTAGAAGACATTTCTGCCCCCCGCTGCTTTGAGGTGGAGTCCCGGCTGCAGCAGGAGCTGGATATTCCAGTATTTCACGATGACCAAAACGGTACCGCTATTGTCACCCTAGCGGCCCTAATCAACGCCCTCAAGATCGTCCATAAGCCCATGGACCAAATTCGCATCGTCATCAACGGCGCGGGGGCGGCGGGCATTGCCATTGCCAAACTGCTGCAGAAAGCAGGTAGCACCCACATTGTCCTGTGTGATTCGCGGGGCATCATTAGCCTCCGGCGGGAGGGGTTGACGGCGCAAAAGCAAGCCTTTGCAGTGGAAGAGAGCGGGTCGCTGGCTGACGCCATGGCTGGGGCCGATGTATTTTTGGGCGTCAGTGCGCCGGGGGTGGTCTCGCCAGAGATGGTGGTATCTATGGC
>JBARYO010000839.1:0-2876 GCA_049647905.1 Elainellaceae cyanobacterium
CCTATGGGGAACAGCTTTTAGAATGGCTAGACCAGTATGTCTTTCCCACCGAGGGGAAGTTTCAGGACAAGGACTACGCCAGAGAGGTCGCCGAGGTCTTTTTAGATCAGTTACTCAGCAACGGCACCACCACAGCGCTAGTCTTCGCAACGGTATTCCCTCAGTCTGTTGATGCCTTTTTTGAGGCGGCAGAACAGCGCAACCTCTGCATGATTGCTGGCAAAGTGATGATGGATCGCCATGCCCCCGAGTCCCTTTGCGACACCGCAGACTCCGCCTATCAAGAGACGAAGGCGCTAATTCAGAAATGGCACAACAAAGGGCGTTTACGCTATGCAGTCACGCCCCGATTTGCAATCACCTCAACGGACGAGCAGCTGAAGCGAGCAGGGGAGCTGCTGCAGGAGTTTCCAGATGTGTATCTGCACACCCATATCTCCGAGAATGTCAAAGAAGCGGAATGGGTGCAAGACCTTTTTCCAGACTGCGATGGCTATTTGGATACCTATGATCAAGCAGGGCTCGTCAAAGAACGCTCGGTGTTCGCCCATGGGGTGCATTTAAGCGATCGCGAATTTCAGCGGCTGTCAGAAGCGAAAAGCGCGATCGCCTTTTGCCCCACCTCAAATTTGTTTTTGGGTAGTGGTTTGTTCAAAATCGAGCAAGCTAAATCAGCAGAGCATCCAGTCAAAGTTGGCTTGGGAACAGACGTGGGGGCAGGGACGAGTTTTTCTATTCTACAAACCGCCAATGAGGCTTATAAAGTAGCGCAACTCCGTCAGCAAAAGTTGTCACCGTTCAAAGCTCTATTTCTAGCCACGTTGGGAGGCGCAAGGGCACTTTGCTTAGACGATACTTTAGGTAGCTTTGACGTGGGGAAAGAGGCAGATTTCATTGTGCTGGATCCACGGGCAACGCCGGTGATGGCCTTTCGCAACAGTGCTGAGAGACCAACGACGCTGAGTGAGCTAGCCGATCGCGTTTTTGCCTTGATGATGATGGGGGACGATCGCGCTGTCGAGACTGTGTATATTTTGGGGGAATTGGCCTACAGCCAGCCGCACCAAGAGTAGAGCATAGCGGCATCCTAGGGTTAAACCTCCATAGGACTAGCTGCGCGTCGCAGCCTGGCGACAAAAAACCCGTCCATGTTGTGCCGGTGGGGCCAGATCTTGAGGCAGCCGTTAAGCGACGGTTCGTCAGAGCCGCTGCCCGAAAAGCGCCACGAAGACAGCTGCTCTGGGGCGATATCTGGTAAATCGATAGGATTGATGGACCAGTCGCTATGGTTGGCCAAAAACTGCCGCACAATGCCCTCGTTTTCCTGTGGGTGAAGGGTACAGGTGGCATACACCAACATTCCACCAGGCTTGACCCAGCCTGCGGCATGGCTCAGCAGCTCTTGCTGCAGCGTTACCAAACCTGCGACAGTCTCAGGAGTTTGTCGCCAACGGGCGTCGGCATGGCGATGCAGGGTTCCTAGCCCCGAACAGGGCACGTCTAGTAATACCCGATCTACAGCATCAAAAGCCAGTTCCCGAAGGTCTGCAGCTTTCGTCTGCAATGATGTTAGTCCCAACCGGGTTTGATTTTCTTGGAGCCGCTCCAGCCGCTGAGCGCTGCGATCGCAGGCCCACACCACACCGCGATCGCCCATTAGTTCTGCCGCATGGGTCGCCTTACCGCCTGGGGCTGCGCAAGCATCGACAATGGTTTCTCCCGGTTGGGGATCAAGGCAATGTCCCACCAGCTGAGCGCTGCTGTCCTGAATACTCCACCAGCCCTCATCAAAGCCCGGAATGCTCTTTACCGGTTGGGCTGCAAGCTGTAAGGCTTGTGGTAGCGGCAGCATCTCGTACTCAATGTCCGTCGCCTCTAGGGCATCTGCCACCTCGGAGCGCGTAGTTCTAATAGGGTTAACCCTAAGATCGAGGGATGGGGGCTGATTAAACCAATGACAAAGCTGCTCGGCTTCATCCAGCCCAACGGCGTCGACCCACAGGGCCACAATCCAGTCGGGATAGCTATGACGTAGTCCTAACTGCGCGATAGGTTCATCGGGTAGCACCAGTGGATCGCCCTGGGTCTGCAGCCGAGTGTACTGGCGCAGCATGCCGTTTACCAAGCCAGCAAGGCCGCGCAGCCCATTGCGCTTTGCCAACTCAACGCTGGTATTAACGGCAGCTGATGCGGGGACCTGGCTCAAGTAGCGCAGCTGGTAGAGACCCAACCGTAAAATACTTTGGAGCTTAACAGGATGACGCGATCGCTTGCGGGAGAGCTGATCGACTAGCGCATCTAATGTCCGGCGGCGGCGGGTGACCCCATAAACTAGCTCGGTGACAAATCGGCGATCGCGAGAGTCTAGGGTCGCCTGGCTCAAGCTCCTATCTAATGCCGCGTCTGAAAAGATCTCACGATCGATGTGCAAGAGAGCCTGCAGAGCAATCTGTCGTGCATCTTGCTGTTTTGCGTCACTCGCCATGTCACCCCAAACGTTGTTATTCGCACATGTCACGCCACAGCACCATGGCTTTATCGCTATGCTAGGTAGAGAAGACTATGCGTACTATGCAGCAGTATGATAGCAGCAGATAGACAGCAGGTCGTGGCTTGGCTCACCAAGACCCTGCCAAAGCCTCGCTTAGCCCACGTAATGCGCGTCGAGCAAATGTCGGTTGCTCTGGCCCAGCGTCATGGACTAGACGAAACCAAAGCCGCCACTGCCGGTTTACTGCACGACACGGCTAAATATTTCGATTCCAAACGACTGCTGGACCTGGCGCAATCAGATCAGCTAGAGCTGGATGACATTCTCAGGCAAAATCCTCGGCTGCTCCATGCCGATGTGGGGGCAATTGTGGCCCGAGATGAAT
>JBARYO010000840.1:0-1635 GCA_049647905.1 Elainellaceae cyanobacterium
ATTAGGGAGCGTTGAGGTCAAGATTTTGATCGCGCCACGTCAGGATTACTTCGCTTCTAGCTTCGCGGTGAAGCGCTGCAGCCCCACAATCAGAAGCACTCCCGCCAAAGCTCCACCGAGGTGAGCGATGCGGTTGACGCCGTCGGCAACCCCGACCTGCTGAATCTCATTGAGCACTTGCGAAACGACAAACTGTCCCAAAATAATGACCTCCACCAGCCGTCGCCAGCTCCACTGCAGCCGAATCAAAACGCTCACGGCAAACAGCCCGAAAACAGCCCCCGATGCCCCGAGGGAAATCAACGGAATCGGCTGTAGGATCCAGCTCAGTAGATTGGCCGCTAGACCCGTAATTAGGTAGCTACTCACTACCCCAAACACCCCCTCTTCATCCTCCACTAGGCGGCCAAAGACATAGAGCATAAACAGATTGCCCGATAAGTGCGCCCAGTTCGCGTGGCAAAACATAGCCGTAATGAACTGGTACCACTGGGGATTGGCATGGTTGAGATAGAGTCCTTGAAGCGGCAGGCCCAAGGGATGGTCTAGCAAGTAAATTATTAAGTTAATTATGACCAACGCAAATACGCCGTTATAGGTGCGCTGGCGTATCGCTGGAGAAGTTGTGTTGTTTAGCATGGGCTGTTGTTGAGCAGGACTGTGAACCGCGTGAAATCGACGTCCACACTGCTCCAATCTAGCGTTAGGATCAGGTCAACTGGCACGCCAACGCCTCCCATAGACGTAGCGCTGTACCCTCTCGTAAGGGCATAGCATGCTACGCCCCGACTCAACCCAAACCGCGATCGCATGGCCTACGAACCGCTACACCATAAATACCGACCCCAGACCTTCGCTCAGCTCGTGGGGCAAGAGGCGATCGCCGCCACCTTGACCAGTGCCCTACGGCAAACGCGTATTGCTCCGGCCTATCTTTTCTGTGGCCCTCGGGGCACCGGCAAGACATCCAGCGCTCGCATCTTAGCCAAGTCCCTCAACTGCATTAGCGGCGGCGAGCCAACGGCAGTTCCCTGCGGAACCTGCGACGTTTGCACCGCCATCGTCAAGGGATCTGCTCTCGATGTGATCGAAATCGACGCCGCCAGCAACACAGGCGTCGACAATATCCGGGATCTGATTGAGCGAGCCCAGTTTGCCCCAGTGCAGTGTCGCTATAAGGTATACATCATTGACGAGGTGCATATGCTGAGTACGGCAGCGTTCAACGCGCTGTTGAAGACTCTAGAAGAACCCCCCGGTCGCGTCGTATTTGTGCTCGCCACCACCGACCCCCAGCGGGTGTTACCCACCATAATTTCCCGCTGCCAGCGGTTTGATTTCCGCCGCATTCCCCTGGGCAGCATGGTGGAGCACCTGCAGTACATTGCCACTCGGGAAACCATTGATGTAGTACCAGAGGCGATCGCCCTGGTTGCCCAAATTTCCCAAGGAGGGCTGCGGGATGCGGAAAGCCTTCTCGATCAGCTCAGCCTCAGCCCAGGCCCCATCACCGCAGAGACGGTTTGGGATTTGGTGGGGGCCGTCCCGGAGCGAGAGCTGCTAAGCCTGTCACAAGCGATCGCAGGGGATGACGGTGTTGCTGTGCTGGACCGGGCACGCCACTTGATGGACCGG
>JBARYO010000841.1:0-3692 GCA_049647905.1 Elainellaceae cyanobacterium
CCCGTCTGGTTAAACTCGAAGAAACAGTTGGGTTCCGCCTGTTCAATAGAACAACCCGAGCCGTGTCACTGACGACAGATGGCGAGGCGTTTCTACCCTACGCGCAACAAACCATAGAGACGCTGGAAGCTGGGCTGAGTGTAGCTAGGGGGCAAGGGATAGCGGCCCAGGGTCTACTGAGGATGGCCATGCCCGGCTCCTTTGGGCGGATGTATATCATTCCGATCTTGGCCGAGTTTCAGGCCCGTCACCCGCTCGTAAGCCTTGACTTGCGGCTATCTGATGAAGTTCGTGACGTCGTCGAAGGCGCTTACGACCTGGTCATCCGAAATGCATCTTTGGTCGATAGCAGCCTCGTCGTACGAAAGCTAGCCTCTGACCGGCGTCTTCTTGTCGCTTCCCCTGCCTATCTTGAACAGCATGGCACTCCCGCAACACCTGACGAGCTTGTAGGGCATCACTGCGTCATCCTGGCCGAAAACGATAGGTGGACGTTTGAAAACGGGCAGACCATCAGCGTTCGGCGTTCGCTCGCCGTCAACGATGGAGAGGCCATGCGCAAGATGATTGAGTACGGGATGGGTATCGGTGTAAAGTCAATTTGGAATGCCAGCGAAAGCTTGAAATCTGGACGTCTTGTCGAGGTGCTGCCGGAATTTCCGCTGGTCACAGAAGCCTCTATCTGGCTCCTCTATCCCAGCCGCCGGGTCATTGCGCCGAAGGTTCGCGCAATGATTGATTTTTTACTCGAACGGTTCCGGCCTGTTGCGCCGTGGGAGTGCTAGAAAACGCCACGTCTCGGGCTAAACGACGCTTATCAGTCCAGGTCGCAGCTGCCATATCACTCTAAAAATCGCAGCCCCTCAACGGACCGACAGCGCACTACCAAACCGGCGGGTAATCGGCTCCAGCATGAACGTCAGGACCGACTTACGTCGCGTCACCACCTCCCCCGTTGCGCTCATGCCCGGAATCAGCTCCACCGGCTCACCCCCCACCGCGATCGCCACCTCATCTAGCCGGATGCGGACTGGGAACACCGGCCCCAGCTGCTGATCTACCGTGGCATTGGGGCTAACTTGAACCACCGTGCCGCTGATGGTGCCAAACTCCTGGAACGGAAACGTATCAATTTTCACCTTGGCCTCCATCCCTGCTTTCACAAAACCAATATCCCGGTTGAGCACCTTCGCCTCCAGCAGCAGCTCCTCAGCCTCCGGCAAAATAGACAACAGCTCTTCCCCAGGCTCAATGGTGCGTTCCGCCAGGGTGGCCTGAATGTTGTAGACGCGACCTGCTATTGGGGCCGTAATCACCTTGGCGTCCGTTTGTAGCTGCGCCTGGTTGAGCTGGCCCTCCAGATTACTCAATTCTTCCGTGCGGCGATTCAGCTCCGTCAAAATATCGCTGCGGCGCTCGGACCCCAGGCGATCGCGCTCTTGCTGGGCCTGCTGCACCGACTGCCGGGCCTGCTGCACCGCTTGCTGCTGCGCGGCGATGTCTTGCTCTATGGAGGCGACGCGATTCTTAGCTTCGGTGAGCCGATCTTTGGCCTCAATATAGTCAAACCGGGCGACGGCCCCGGTGGCGCTTAAATCCGCCAAACTCTGCTCGCGATCGCGGGCGTTTTGCAGCAGGTCTTGGGCATTGGGCAGGCTGCGCTGCAGCTGGGTAAGCCGCGCCTGGGCCTCGCTCACCGCTGCCGTTAGGCGGTTAACCTCCGAATCGACAGCGGCCCGCCGCTCGGAAAACTCCTGCAGCCGCGCTGCTAGAAGTTGATCCTGCAGGGGGGTGCCGCTGCCAGCCTCTCCCGACAGCTCCGCCTGGAGGCGATTGATATCTTGCTGGACTAAGCCCGTAGAGTCTTGGAGCCGATCGACGTCTGACTGCGTCAGGGTCTGATCTTGGGTTACCAGGGGCTGGCCAGCCGCCACGAGGTCGCCTTCTTCTACTAGGATGTCGGCGATGATGCCACCCTCCAGCGATCGCACAGGGCGCACTTGGGCAGAGGGCACCAGCTCCCCCGCTGCAACGGCCACCTCGTCAATCTTGCTGAACTGCGCCCAGCCGATGACGCTAAGCACCGTGAGGCTGATGCTCGCCGCCAAGAGACGGGTGTAGAGTGGCGGCAGCTGGCGCACTGCCTTACCCAGCTCATAGGATAAATAATCTTCTGGGTTAACAAACTGAGCCCGAGTTTGACGAATCCGGGCTGAGGTGGTGTCTTGGGTCATGGCCAAAGGGTATACAGCCGAGCACCGGTTTGGGCACTCCCAACTGTATCTGTTATACCCGCTTCAGCTATATTCACCCCAAATCGAGGGACCATAGTGGAGAGAGTGGGTAACTATTACCTCTGCCCTGTCGCTATCACCCGCTAATCAGTACTTGTGCTCTACCCCAGCTAAGCCGTGGATGACTCCTCCTATATCTCAGTAACCGAGAAAGCCCTTCTAGTTCATCAACGCCTGTGCACCGTTTATGGTTGCCCAATTCCGTACTTTCATAATCTAGATCCGCTGAGTGAGCTGGTTTCAGCACTACTGTCCCACCGCA
Source organism: Elainellaceae cyanobacterium (assembly GCA_049647905.1). Taxonomy (GTDB): domain Bacteria; phylum Cyanobacteriota; class Cyanobacteriia; order CAKZMO01; family CAKZMO01; genus JBCCAG01. The sequence continues at coordinate 2,557 of JBARYO010000841.1, forward strand.
CCCGCAATGCTAATGCTCAACGGCCAGAAGTGCTGCTATTACCGCCGTCCCGCCTGCGATCGCTGCGCCACTTTAGACTTGTGTGCATTCGGTCAGCAGCAAACTGCCCCGCGCCAAGGCGCAAGTTCCGCTCTATTGCTCTTGCACCAACCGCATGTAGTTCTGCTTCAGCTGCACCTGCTTCTCTGCCAGCTTTTCTCCCAGATTTTTTTCCATATCCGACAACTCTTGCCAGAAGATGGCAGAACGCTGGGCAGAGATTACCTCTTGCCACAGCATATCGACAAGCTCTACCGCGTCAGGGGAGGTTTCAGCAACGCGACCCTGAATCTGCTTGAAGGCCTGCTTGGCCTCGCTGTGAGTGCTGACTTCTCCAGCTAAACGAAAGCAAAGCTTGAGCTGGTCGAGCGTCTCTTGGGAAGATAGATTAGTAGACATTTAGTCTCCAAAGTAGCAATAACGGAAATCGCATCAATTTCGCCAATGCCATGCCATCGCGTCATTATGGATAGCGCTAGCCAGGACTTCTACGGGCATAGGATGCGAATCCTGGTAGCATTGTTACGGTTCTTTACAATCTTGGCGTCTGACTGACGGCTGATTTCTTTAAGCCAACACCCTGTTGCATTCTGCCGTTTGGTACACATAAGGCGGACATTCTGCCGATGACGGGGCTAAGATGGCGAGGCTAAATTGAGCATACCGTTACCTTTTCGTAGACGTATCTGTAAGAACGAGTCATTATTTAGTGCCAATCAATCAACATTGGTTTCGAGACGCCCTCCGATGGCGGGGCTCAGTTCTCCCGGCCATCTGGCCGCGCACATTGCTTTGCATTACCATCGGCGCGATCGCCTCACTGCTCTACGCCTTGGGCGCTAACATCGCCCTGCCCTTCAACAGCATCATCCCCGATCTTGTCTTGGGCCTACTGCTTGTGTTTCGCACTAACACAGCCTACGACCGCTTTTGGGAGGGCCGTCAGCTGTGGGGGAGCCTCGTCAACGCCACGCGCAATTTAGGCCGGCAAATTCAGCTCAACATCCATGAGCACAGCGAGCAAGACCAAACGGCAAAAGTCGAGGCGATACGGCTGTTGAGTGCCTTCGCGATCGCCCTCAGACTGCACCTACGGG
>JBARYO010000842.1:0-9907 GCA_049647905.1 Elainellaceae cyanobacterium
AGGCAGCGCTGGCGCTATATGGCCAGGACATTGACGAGACGACAACACCCCTGGAGGCCGGTTTGGGCTGGCTGGTCCATTTGGATCGTAAGGGCGATTTCATCGGACGCTCGGTGCTAGAGCAGCAGTCACAATCGCTGACGCGTAAGCTTGTGGGGCTGAAGATGCAGGGGCGAGGTATCGCCCGCCATGGGTACATGGTGTGTCACGAAGGCACCCAAATCGGAGCGGTAACCAGCGGCACCCTGTCGCCGACCCTAGGCTACCCCATTGCCTTGGCCTACGTAGAGCCTCTGTTTGCCAAGGTAGGACAGATCGTTGAGGTAGATATTCGCGGGAAGCCCTACAGCGCACAGGTGGTGAAGCGGCCCTTCTACCGACGGCGCTAATTGAAGTTTGTTATCAATAAGAAAATCCGCAAGGCAAATTACGCTTGTGTCCTGGCAGATTTGAGGCTATGAGTAGAGGGGAACAAAACAATCCGTCTATTCTACAGTTGATGGTGATTTGAGGTGATCCATGGCCCTAGACTATCCTGACCACTTGACCTATTTTGATTCCCACGAGTATGCCGAGTTGGTGGGCAACGTTGTTACCCTTGGCATCTCCGCATTTGCGGTGGATGAATTGGGCGATATTGTCTTTCTAGAATTGCCTGAGGTGGGCGACAGCGTTGGCAAGGGAGAAACCTTCGGTACGGTGGAATCGGTGAAAGCGGTGGAAGATTTGGTTTCGCCCGTGAGCGGGGCTGTGATAGAGCGCAATGACGATCTGCTGGAATCGCCGGAGAATTTGTCTGAGGATGTCTACGAAGCCGGCTGGATGCTCAAAGTCAAGATTACTGACCCGTCGGAGCTGGACGATGGCCTCACCGCGGACGAGTATCGCGAGCGCGTCGAGGGCGAAGAAACTGAGGTTGATAAGGACAGCGACGATTAGGACCTGGTCCGTTTCAGCGGCCTTAGCAACCCGTGCGTTAGAATCAGGCAGCTCACCGAGTGGCATCTTGGGTAATCTTCTATGGCGCGAAAGACTCAGCTTCGGTTTACCGCGCTAAAGCAGCAGCTTCGTGCCGTAAGCCGAAAGAACCGATTGTGGCTCCTCATTAGTTTAGGCATCGGCGTTGGTGCATTGAGCCTCGGGGGCGCTTGGGTTACGTTCAACCGCCTCAGCGGGGACGAGGCGACTGCGCCCGAAACCCTGGAGTCTGGCGCTGACTCGACCTCAGGCCCCATCGACCCGACAAACGTATCTACGCTAGCGACAGAATCCGCGAGCGATCGCCGTCAAACCCTAGAGGCGATCGCCGCGGGCAAGGTCGGTAATACGGACAAGCGCGATCGCGCTCAAGCGAAATATCTCTTGGCCAGCGACCTTCTGGACGCCGGAAATGCGGAACAGGCGTTGCCCTACCTTAAGGGCCTAGAGCGAGACTATCCGGTGTTGGCCCCCCACGTCCTTGTGAAGCGAGCTACAGGATATGAGGATACCGGCAGCGTCCGTGACGCTATGGACACCTGGAAGACTCTGCTCAAGCGCCACGGCAACGATCCCGCTGCGGCTGAAGCGCTCTATGCCTTAGGTACCGCAGACGGCAATGCAGATCAGACTTACTGGAAGCAGGCGCTCAACGACTTTCCGGCCCATCCCAAAACTGTGGCATGGACGCAGGCCCAGCTGGCGGAAAACCCCGATCAGCCGGAGCTGCTGCTGCTGTTGGCGCGCCATGCGCTATATCTCCCAGAGATAGAATCTATATTAGATCAGCTGGTTCAGGAGTACAGCGCCCAACTCCAGCCCGACGATTGGGAACGTATTGGGTTTGGCTATTGGGAAATGCAGCGCTACGGCAAAGCGAGCGAAGCCTATGCTAAGGCTCCAGCCACGGCCTTGAACCAATACCGAGCCGGTCGCGGAGCCCATCTCGATGATCGGCGCGCCAAAGCGATCGCCTACTACCAAGCGCTCAATCAAAACTTTCCTGAGGCGGAGGAGACGGCCCAAGGGCTCCTCCATCTGGCAAACCTGACTGAACTAGAGAATGCTCTGCCCTATACAAACCGCGTTGTTGAAGCCTTTCCAGAGCGAGCCGCCGAAGCCCTGCTTCTGAGGGCTGAGCTGATGACGCTGATGAATAGTCCGGAGTCAGCTCAGCAAGCGCGTCAGTCTATCCTGACGCAGTACGGTAGTTCGGACGAGGCGGCAGAGCTGCGCTGGAGTCAGTCCGAGCAGAGTGCTGAGAGTGGCGACATTTCTACGGCCTGGCGTTGGGCCGCCGAGATTGTCCGGCAAAATCCAAAAAGCGAGCAGGCCCCTGCAGCCGCCTTTTGGATCGGTCATTGGGCCCAGAAGATGGGAAAGTCCGACGTGGCACGGGCCGCGTTTGAGCACGTCCTAAAAACCTACCCAGAGTCTTACTATGCCTGGAGGGGGGCGACGAGCCTGGGCTGGGATGTAGGTGATTTTTCAACCGCCCGCTACAAAATGCCTGCCATTGCTGTCGTCCCGGAGCGATCGCCCTTGCCAGCGGGCTCAGACGAACTGCAGGTGCTGTACCAGCTTGGACAGTACGACGAAGCCTGGGCCTTGTGGCAGGTCGAGTACGATAACCTCGCTGAACCCACGGTTGCGCAACAGATGACGGATGGGCTGATCCGCCTTGGCGTGGGCGACAACTTAGAGGGTATTTTCATGCTCTCTAGTCTGTCGTGGCGGGCCAAGGAAACCGCAGAATTCAGCCTAGCCGCTGCCCAGACCTCTCCGGCCTATTGGCGAGGGCGGTATCCTGTGCCATTTCGCTCCCTGATTGAAACCTGGTCAACAGCCCATAAGCTCAATCCAGTTTTAGTCACGGCGCTCATTCGCCAAGAGTCTCGCTTTGAGACGGCAATTACATCCAGCGCCGAAGCTCAGGGGCTGATGCAGGTCATTCCGCCGACAGCGGACTGGGTGGCCAATCAGATTGGGTTGACTGACTACGACCTGAGCGACCCGGATGACAACATTCGGCTTGGAACCTGGTACCTAAACTACACCCATCAAGAGTACGGCGATAATTCTCTGTATGCCGTCGCTAGCTACAACGCTGGCCCAGGTAGTGTAGCCGATTGGATTGGACGCTTTGATACATCCGATGCCGATCAGTTTATCGCCCAAATCCCATTTCCAGAAACAAAGAACTACGTTCGCTCTGTGTTCGAGAACTACTGGAATTACCTCAGGCTCTACAATCCAGCGGTGATGAATGGTCTGAAAGCCCTAGAGACGCAGAGCTCCGGTGAGGACAATCTGCAGTGGCTCGAAGCCTCTAGCGCGCCCGCACCGTGAACCAAACGCTTCGCTATTAAAGGGTGTCTGGGCTGCTGACGTTATCGATGGCTTCAGATTGCGGCTCACCTGGTTGTGCCCAATCTGCGCTGCTCCGCTTCATCTTGCCCCCTTGGTCTACCTCCAGGGTCTCTACGTCAATGGGAGGCTCACCGCTACCAAAATCAACGGTCGCGGACGCTGGCGGCGTTGATGGCTCCGTGAAGGCCTCGATTTCGGAGGTGCCTGCGAAAGATGCGGCATTGGGCGATCGCTCATCCGCAACGGCGGTTGACGGTTCACCCCAAGTCGAATCGCCGCTCAGGTCGACGTCCGATTGAATAGACAAAGCTGGCTCGACTGCTGTAGTCGTGGGTTCCTCTGCAGCCCGACGGCTTGAGCGAGCTTTTGCTGGTGATGCTGAATTCCGAGACGCGGTTTGGGCCGACCTGGCAGGCTTGGATAGCCATTCGCTGTTAGACGGCTCATCTTCGAACAGCACGTCGCGCCCTGACTGAAGCGTATGGCTGGGCCAGTTGCTAGAGGGTGGAAAGGCTTGCTCTCGCCCCAGCAGCGCGTGATTCGAGGGCTCGTCTGACGATTGGGAGTCTGTAACTAAGCGCGTTCCAGCATACCCACCCGCTAGCCCAGAAGCGGCCGCAGTGGCACAAAGTAGAGCGGGTACCCACTTCCGATGCTTGAACATAGCGAGTTTCTCCAAAATCCGGTCAGTAAACGGCAACAGGACAGCTTGCTTTAAGATACTTCAAATATCTTAAGGTTAATTTCCAAAATTACAACGATTCGTGACATTGGCGCTATGTGCCGCTGTTCCTACACCCTTCACGCTCAGGCAAAGGCATTCAGTATGGATCGGGCAATGCATTGGCAAGAGGCTAACATTCAGCGTGGGCGTTAGACTATTCTGGGCGCGACGATCATAGCACCTCTATCACTCAGGCTTGGAAAAGCGATCGCAAATGAGATAGCGAGCCTGGGCCTCTCCCGCAATTTCCCCATTGATAACCGCAGCTCTGAGCGCATCCAGCATGGTCTTGAACTGCCGCCCCGGCTTGTATCCCATGGCTTTCAGGTCGTTGCCGTCTAGGGGTAGATTCAGATGTGACCATACTGTGATGTGATGCCAGACTAGGCGGCGTATTGGGCCTGTCCCCCGCACACAGATCAGCACGAGCAGCTCTAGGCTGTAAGACTGTAAAACGTTGTATGCCTCGCTTGGAATTATCTCTGCCGCTAGCGCTTCCGTGAGATGGGCTTCAGCGGCACTGAGCTGCTGCAGTCGTTCTATCGCATCGGCAGGGAGTTGGAGATGCGTTGCCACATCCTGCCGCTCACCCGCAGGAAGCTGGGCCAGGATCACCTCTAGCATGACTTGCCAATGGGCCAGCTGATGGTTGTGATCAAAGCGTGCTAATCCGCGATGGGTAAGACGCAGCTGTCGCCACAATTCAGGAGAGACCTGGAGTGCTGGATGGAGGCACTGCAAGGCGTCCAAGCTGGCCAGCATTTGGACGGCGCTCCGCCAGTAGGGCGCTTCCAACACGTACTTTAGCTCTCGCCGCAGTCGGGTTTGCAGGGCTGGCGTGGGATTCGTCTCGGCCTGTACCCGGCGATAGACCCCGCTGGCGATCGCATGGCGAATATAGCCTTCGGTCTGCGCCTCAAGCTCAAAGCCTAGCCGCACAGCAAAGCGAACGGCGCGAAAGATACGGGTGGGGTCTTCGATAAAGCTGTTGGCATGCAGCACTCGAATCAGCCGCCGATCTAGATCTGGCTGTCCACCAAAAAAGTCCAGCAGGCGACCGAGACGGGGGGCCGTGAGCTGGATGGCAAGGGCGTTTATGGTGAAATCTCGGCGGTAGAGATCTTGGCGGATTGAGCTTGCCTCAACCTGGGGATTGGCCGCAGGGTAGGGGTAAAATTCGGTGCGGGCGGTGGCAATATCGAGCCACAGAGCGCCGAGGTCTGAGTCTTGATGCCAGAGCAGTGCAGCGGTCTGAAATTGCCCATGGATCTGGAGCCTCGCCTCCGTATAGTGACGCTGGAGCGCTTGTGCTAGCTCTACCCCCGCAGCGCTGTCAGCAGCGTGATGAAACCCGTCGACCACTAGGTCAATATCCTCCAGTGCTAAGGGCCGATTAGACCGCTGGAGCAGCAAATCTCGTACGGCCCCGCCCACCACGTAGAGCTGCCAGCCCCGGCTTTGGGCCTGGGCCGCCGCCGTCTGTAGCAGCTGCCAAACTGAAGGCTTGAGGCGATCGCGCAGCGCCTGCTCCATGACCTCCGGTAGCGGGCAAGACTGGCGATCGCCAGCGTTAGGCTGTGCCCGAGTCGTTTGGGTTTGGTGCAGCTGCCGGAGGACGTCCGTGCGCGTGACGATGCCAACTAGATTGTCCTGTGGTCCCAGCACCGGAAGCCGTCCAATGTCTTGGTTGACCATGAGCGTCTCAATTTCGGGCAGCGTTGCTTCTGGCGTAATGGTTGTCAGCGTTCTAGTCATGAAGCCCTTCACGGGCGCATGCCCCAAGCTGTGGTGTAGCGCTAAATCCACATCGCGCCGCGAAATAATTCCCGCCAGCTGATCCTCGCCGTCAACGACGCATAGCCCCGAGTGCCCGTAGCGCAGCAGAATGCGCTGAGCTTCATCGACTGAGAGTTGGGGACGAACTGTGCGCACTGGCGATGACATAATTTCTCGGGCTGTCATTGGCTGGGGGAGTTGCTGCTGAATTTGGTCCAGCACATCGGCAATCACCGCGTCCCGATCGGCCCCTTTTACGGTGGCCGCTGCCGCCTTGGGGTGGCCACCTCCCCCTAAACTAGAGAAAATCTGTGCCAAGTTGATGTTGTCAAGCTGCGACATGCCCCACAGTCCGCTCTGCACCCGCCCGATCAGTACGAGCCGATAGCTATCGCTAGCCGGATATTGGGCCGCTAAGAGAAGGACATCGCTGTCCAATGTCTCCAGCAGATGTGAGGCCAAGCTCGACAAGCCTGAGGCTTTGGTTTGGAGGTCAAGACGCACCACGGCTACGGCAACACCGTTTATCCAGGTGGTCTGGGCCTGATCTAAGGTATCGGTCAACACCGCCTGCAGTGGGGTTGGAATGTTGGGCTTGACATACTCAGCAATGACGTTCAGGCTCACCCAGGGCATCAACCAAGCCAGCGCCGCTACATCTCTCGCTGTTGTGTTGTCGAAGGTGAGTGAGCCCGTGTCAGCATGGATGCCAAGGGCCATGACCGTGGCCTCTTCTGCTGTCAGGGTTAGGGATTGCTGCTGCAGCGCTTCCACAATTAGCGTTACCGTAGCCCCCACAGACTCTATGTGGCATTCGCCATCTATGATGTCTTCCTCTGCTTCCTCTGCTTCTTCTGCCTCCTCCCTCGCCACATCCAGCATGCCGCTCCCACGGGCTGCAGATGACCTGCCCGCTGAAGGTGAACCCACGATAGCGCTGTGGTGGTCATAGACAATGACGTTGGCGTGGGGCAAGTCGAGCCAGTCTGCTGCCTTACCCAGGCGATCGCGGCGGGAGGCATCGACGACGATGAGCCGACGGATGGCTTCGGGGTTGACGGCGCGGCGCTCGATTATGGCGTAGGCATCTCGATGCAGCGCCAGAAAGGCTTTGACGGTGGGGTGGGCACCGCCTGTGAGAACTAGTTTGGCCCCAGGGTAGAGTCGCGTTGCCCCTACGGCAGCGCCAAGGGTATCAAAATCTGCGGTTGTGTGGCACAACACAATATCCATGGGACGTTCCGTGTGGTTTGGCAAAGAGACACTGAGTCAGGGACATGGCAGCATCTTTAGGTATGGAAGCGCAAAACCTAGCGCTGTGTTCAACAAAAATATGCCTCAATACGACACGGAACTGACACGGGACTGCAACATGATCCCCGGGTCGCTTTCGCTATTATAGGCGTGAGCTATTTTGCCTCTATGCTAGCTATGCTGCTGGCAATTTTGCCGCCGCCCTTAAAGATTTTGGTTCAGGGTGGGTATATTAGCACCTATGCATAAATCGGTTGTCATCTATTGCGAGAGCGGAAGCTGCTATGTCAAGCCGTAGACATCGTCACACTGGATCGCGATCGCCCCGTCGGCAGTCTGCGGGGAATAGAGTTTTAGGGCCGGTAGCGCGACTCTTGCTGCGGCTCTTGTTTGCGCTGCCAAGACGCGTTGCCCAGCCTCGCCTCGCCCAGGCCGGGTTCATTTTGCCGACGGTAGTGCTATTGCTGCTGGTGGTATCGCTTACGGTGGGGTCAATCACGCTACGCACCTTCACCCGCACCACTCAAGCCATTGGCGATCGCCAGCAGCAGGTGATCTACAACGCAGCCACCCCCGCGATTGATCGGGCCAAAGCCAAGCTAGAGTATCTTTTCAGTCAGGATGAGCGCCTGCCCAGCGGCGTGCCTGGTGAGCAGCAGCTCTTGGCCATGATGGCCAATGACGGCCAGAATCGCGGCGGTCCTACGGTTGCTCAGCTAGATGTCCCGTTGACCGGTGGTGGGGTTGCTAGTCCCTATAGCTTTCCAGGTGAGATCCCTATCGATATTGATGGCTTGGCTGGGGCCGACAATGCCTGGCAGTTTCCAGTCGACAGCGACGGTGATGGAGAAGATGATACCGTCGTTGCCTACTCGATCTTGTTTCAGACACCAGCCAACTTAAACGATCTGGCAGACTCAGACAGCTTGGGCGCTCGCGCTACCGGCTTGGAGGTGCGCAACGGTCCCCTCAGCTCAGCTGCCGCGTCAAGCGTTTGCAACAACATTGCGTCTGCCACAGTCCAGGAAGGCTGGTTCAGCAATGCGGGGAGCCCCGTTGTTAGCAAAAACTTTCAGGTGAATGCGATCGCCATCCCTGGGACGTTCGATGCTGCCGGTACCCTGCAGCCCAACCCCTTGGGTACGGTGGCCACATTAGAGTTTCAGCAGGATCGTCAGATCAATCAGGGCAACAAGTGGGGAGCATGGTTCCGTAATGACTTGGAGGTCTTCCCAGGTCCACAGTTTCGCTGGAACGGCGCTATGCACACCGAAGGGAACTTCATTGTTGGTGAAAGCGTCGCCCCAGCTGCATTTAATGCATTTTTAATCAGCTCCACAGCCTCATGTCTAAATACATCTGCTGAGGATTCGGAAATTACCTTGGGTGAGCCAGTTCCTGTGGACAATGGCGATATTCCGTTTGTCGGTCAGGTGATCAGCGGTCGCGTTGTTGGTGATACTGCTAACGATGAGCGCTCCAACATCCATGTGTTTGATCCTGACAACCCTATCGTCACCCCTCCGCAGACTAGGCTAGAGGCTGGTACGGATTCTGTGGCGGCAACCTTGCCCGTGGCGGATCTGGCCCTAGATCCAATTCGCCTGCTGGCGGAAGACATATCGGTGTACCGAAACCCACCTGCGGCAGATATTCGCGATGCCGACTGGCCAGTTGGCGCTGAGGCGGACGGTGCCCCCGTTATTGATAGGCGCATTCGCAATCAGTCTGAGCCGCTGCCTCGGGTGGGGGATTCCTATCGCGCCGATGACCGCTATGGGCCTCAGCCCCGATATGCTGTTCCATCTGCCGACGGGGCGGATGACTTTATTGAGGTGCCAGCTTTAGGTGTACCGATTCCGGCAGGGAATGCTGGGTTGGTCGGCGATGGGGATGGGGCTGTCGACGCGATTGAAATCGGCCTGGATGGTTATTGGGAGCGCCGCGCTCGTAACCAGGGGATGCGCATCGTTGTTGGACCGCGCCTACAGCTTGGCGATCCTTACGGCTGGAGCGGTGCTAATGAGTCACTGTATCCATTTGACGAATGCACGGCTAACAACGCAGACAACTGCCACAAAGCGCGGCAGCGACGCACCCTAGCCGACCACTTGGCCGCGGTTCAGGCCACAGCAATTTATCGCGCAGGACTGAACATTAACGACAGCGACGTCCCCCGTGTTTGCCTTGCCACAACAGGGCATCCCGGCACGGCTAAGACCCTGCGAGATAGTGCTACCTTTGAGGCCCTGGAAATTCCTTTCTCTGACCCAGACGACCCCGCTGCCACAAGGGCTATTCTCACAGACTTCTTCACTGGACGGGGAACAAACGGTTGGGAGTTTGACTTTCCCTACCTTGACGACAATGATGTGGCAGGTGAGATTGGCCCTGCTGATCCGTTGGGTATTGCCTTGCGCAATTTAGCTCAATTTGCGGGAGATCCAAGTGGGGGTGCTCCTTCTTTTCCACCGGTTCAAGATGGTGAGGTTCATCCCTATCCGCTGATGGCAATGTGGGGTGACTTTTCTAAGCAACGTCGCGTTTTAGAGTTAATAGATGGTGGGACTCCATATGCAACTTTGAGCCCAGCAGATAAATCGACGCTGCATACAGCAATCTGCACGCTTGGAATGCTGGGCTACAACGTCAACTACTTGACGCAGTTCGACCCCACCACGGCAAACGCTCAGTATGGAGATGGCGGTAGTGTTGAAGATGTAATTACGCCTTTGGGTACCCAGCTCGCGGCGATCACAGGCACTTCCCCGGAAGATTTCATTGCTGAGCTAGAGAGATTGGTGG
>JBARYO010000843.1:0-2042 GCA_049647905.1 Elainellaceae cyanobacterium
GGTATGTCCTATGCAAGCGTGCAAACTGCGGAGCCGGTACTCCAAACGGCTAAATTCAGCTCTAGTCTTCTGGGATCGCTCCAATGATTAGCAATTGATGATTTAAAGTAACGTATTGAGGATCTAAAACTATGATAGGAAGTCTAGCTGTTTGGCTCGCGACCGTTTTGAGCCTACTTGTTGTTGACCTTATTGTTCCTGGAGTGGAACTGAAGACGTTTACAGCGGCTCTATTGGCAGGTGTGTCTCTAGGTGCCGTCAACGCGCTGGTCAAACCCATTATTTCCACCCTATCGCTGCCGCTGACCTTTTTGAGCTTTGGGCTGTTTGCCCTGGTTGTAAACGGCATCTGCTTCTGGGTCGCTTCTTTAGTTGTTCCCGGGTTCCTAGTCACCAATATTTTAGGCTTTGTCCTTGGTCCTATTGTTCTCTCCTTCGTCAGCTCCTTTCTAGGAAAGTACTTGGCTGAGAAATACCCTGATCTCAAACTTGGGGGCAAGTCTGAAATTACAACAACCGATAGCTGAACCTTATCTGGGTTTGATACGCTATCTGCGACATAAGTCGCCATTTAGAGGAAGCGATCCTGATGGTCGCTTCCTCTTTTGCTGTAAAGATTCAACGTTAGCAGAGGCACCACAAGTGGCCTATGGCCTTAGTGCAATGAAGTCTAATGAGTTGCCCGTGGGATGAACTCGTGCCGCATAACCTTGACTAATTCATTTAACTTAATATACTTATTTGTAGTTTAAGTTGATGGACGCCTCAACAAACTGTCTGCCCTAGTCGGCCAAAGATCCTCTCTAGAGTATCCTGGGGAAAAGTAAGAAACCGCCCAGACGTTAATCCAGGCGGAGTATGGTGTGAGGAGTGAACGGAAACAAAAGTCTCCGCTATACTCTTTATTGTAAGCGAGCAATTGGCTTTTGCCAGCCTCTATAGAGGCAGTTTTGGTCTTCGTATCAAGTATTACAAAACTGCTGCATCAACTATTTGCCCATGCCGAGCTGTTGAGCCTTCTGGTAAACCTTACCCTCGGTGAGCAGCGACGGGGCAATAACGACGTCAACTTGCTGCATTTCGTGGAGATTTTTGGCACCCAAGGTGCCCATGCTGGTGCGAAGAGCGCCCAATAAATTATGGGTGCCATCATCGAGTTGGGCTGGTCCCCGCAGAATTTGTTCGAGCGTCCCTGTAGTGCCAACATCAATCCTAGTTCCCCGAGGCAGCAAAGGGCTTGGGGTAGCCATGCCCCAGTGGTAGCCACGCCCTGGGGCCTCTGCCGCACGGGCAAAGGGTGAGCCAATCATGACCCCATCGGCACCGCAGGCAATGCATTTGCAGATATCTCCACCAGTCACAAGGCCGCCATCTGCAACGATCGGAATATAGTTACCGCTCTCCTGCGCATAGTCATCTCGGGCCGCAGCGCAATCGGCAACTGCTGTCGCCTGCGGTACGCCGACCCCAAGTACTCCTCGCGATGTACAGGCCGCCCCAGGCCCGATGCCAACCATTACCGCTGCAGCTCCCGCTTTCATCAAGCTGAGGGCCACATCGTAGGTCACGCAGTTCCCCAACGCTACGGGCATAGGCATCTCTTGGCAAAACTGAGCCAGGTCTAGCGGCGTTATACTATCCGGTGAGAGATGAGCCGTCGAGACCACCGTGGCTTGGATAAACACGAGGTCAGCCCCCGCAGCGGCGATCGCATCCCCAAATCGGCTGGCTCCCGCTGGCGTCACGCTGACAGCAGCAATACCGCCCTGGGATTTGATTTCTTTAATCCGCTGGGTGATCAGCTCCGGCTGGATCGGTTTGGCGTATAGATCCTGCATCAGGGTGACAAATTCCGTTTTGGAAACCGATGCAATCTTGTCGAGAACTGGGTTGGGATCCTCATAGCGGGTCTGCAGACCCTCCAGGTTCAAGACGCCCATAGCCCCCAGCTTGGCGAGCTGAACCGCCATCTTGACGTCAATGACGCCATCCATGGCGCTGGCGATAATGGGAATCTCCCGTTCGATGCCACCGATTCGCCA
>JBARYO010000844.1:0-1863 GCA_049647905.1 Elainellaceae cyanobacterium
ACTGTCTAGACCTGACGCCACCCGCAGCAGATGCATGACGGCGTCGTGATGCAGCAGGGTGAAAAGATAGGGCCGCAGCCGCGCGACGGGGAGTTTGCTGTGCTCCGACAAAAACTGGTTGATTTCCTGAATACCGTATTCGGTGTCCTGAATCACGGCGTACAGCTCTAGGCGGTTGCAGGTGCTCAAGATGGCGACTTCATCGACGTGGGGGTAGCTCATCAGGTGGGCGATCGCCGCTTCAATTGTTTCGGCGGGGATGCTGAGCTTTTCTCGCACATCTACCGGCGCTGTTTTGTGGCTCAGACCGACGACGACAATATTCATGATTCCTCCCAGTATGCTGTTTGCACCAAAAAATAAATGGTGTATTGAATCGGCTTCAGGTCAGACAAAAGTGTATCAATTTGCCGGAAAATATCGCGCGAAATGACATGAATTGTCGTATCGTGTAGGCGCGGCGTGGGTCCTGTCTCAATCGTGCCATGCCATGTCTCTAGAAATACCACTATCGGCGTTATGGGTGAGGTGGTAATCAATACCAGAAATATTGCAACAAAAAAGCTTTAGCAAGAGGCAATCTCGCTAAAGCATCCTGTTACCCAATGATAGGTCGATTGATTTCTCGCTGGCAGCATTAACCCTGCTGACAGCATCAACCTCTAGCGCAGCTGCAGCGCTTTCGTGTTCTTCTCATCCGTCATGTGAATTGTATCGACGAAGCGAGCTGTCTTGGACTGGTTGGAAATCACCAAGCTCTGGGTGCGAGCGCCACCGTTGAAGAAGCGAACCCCTTCCATCAGCGTGCCGGGGGTAATGCCGCAGGCCGCAAACAGGAGGTTTTCACCCGACGCCAGCTCGTTGGCGTTGTAGGTGCGGTCTGGGTCAGTGATGCCCATTTCCTTGAGCCGCGCTAGGTTTTTCTCTTTGCTCTCGCCAATCAACCCGGTTTTGACAACTGCCGGATCGTAGATCAGCTGACCTTGGAAGTGACCCCCCAGGCATTCCATCGCCGCCGCTGTAATCACACCCTCAGGTGCTGCACCAATGCCCATCAGCGCATGGATGTTGGTGCCTGCAAACGCGCAGGAGATTCCAGCAGAGACGTCGCCATCGGAGATCAGGCGCACCCGAGCACCCGCATCCCGAATTTCCTTGATCAAGTCGTTGTGGCGCTCCCGCTTCATGACCACAACCACCAGCTCTTCGATGGAGCGGTTGAGGCACTCGGCGATAATCTTCAGGTTCTCGGTGGCAGACTTGTCGATGTCTACCTTGCCGCGCGCCGCTGGCGGAGCCGCCAACTTCTTCATGTAGAAGTCGGGAGCCGCAAACAGGCCGCCCTTTTCGGAGATGGCCAGCACCGCCATAGATCCTTCTTGACCGTAGGCCACCAGGTTGGTGCCTTCGCAGGGATCTACCGCGATGTCAATTTCAATCAGCTCGTCGGGGTTGCAGAATTCAGCGGCATCCTCACGGGTACAGATTCCGACCTCTTCACCGATGTAGAGCATGGGAGCATCGTCGCGCTCGCCCTCGCCGATGACAATGCGTCCCCGCATGTAAATCTTGTTCATGCGCTCGCGCATGGCTTCCACTGCCACCTCGTCAGCAGTATCTTTTTCGCCCTTCCCCATCCAGCGCGCAGAGGCGATCGCGGCTTGCTCGACGACCTCAATAATCTCTAACCCAAGCGTACTCTCCACGGGTTCTGCCCTCCCAAACTCATTGATACGGCTTTTTAAGCAAGATTTAACAAACCCAGCTCCATCGCCAAGTCTATCAGACCATGGAGCCCATTCTGCCGTCGGATATGTTTTCAAATCACTCTGTTGGGTGACCAACCAAGGTGAGGTGATTTCC
>JBARYO010000845.1:0-1802 GCA_049647905.1 Elainellaceae cyanobacterium
GACTATAGGGCGATCCGTCAGCCTCCGCAGTACTCACATAGAGCCTGTAACTGCTGCCCTGCGTCACCTGGAACGACGCTCGTTCTGGCGCGATCGACGTCCGCGACGAAGTCAATAGGACGCTCGAGTTAGGCCTGTCCGGGTCGGTGATCTCGCGGACGTACAGCCCCAGATCTGCATCGGACTCAGCCGTCAACTGCAGGGTGACGACACCCGTCTCAGCGGCGACGTAGTCATGAGACGTCCATCCGCTTCGGGCTCCCGTCCCTGGGTCGGGATCGAATCCGACATTGCCTGAATAGACCCGGCCCACATCGGTCTGCAGCGTCGTGGACAGCTGGTAGTCCGCATTACCGCTGCGCGCCGAGACCTGAATACGGTAGTTGCCGGCTTCGGGTGCCTCGAAGGTGAGACGCTCAGGGTTGGCATTAGTCCTCGCGAATGCCGCGAGTCTGCCCTCGGGGGACCGCACAAAGAGGGAGAGATCGGCGTCACCTGCCCACGAGAGATCTGCTGACACCAACCCAGGCTCGTCGACGACGAGGGTGTAGACCCGTCCCACTTGGGACTGCTCGTCGACGGTGCCGTTGATCTGACGTAGGGGCGTGGTGTCGAGGCTGGCCTGCACGTCGTAGTCCGTGGGACCATCATTTGCGCGGACGACCACTCGATAGGTCGTGCCGGTCTCGGCCTGGAAGCTGGCCTGTTGCGACATGAGATCTGCGCCCGAGCCGGTGACTGCTTTGCCCAAGCTGCCATCTCCGTTGATCGGACGGGCAAAAATGTCGGGCTGGCCGCCATCATTCAGTGAAGTGACCCTGAGTGTGACCTCGCCTGCTTCCGCGACCGTGAGGTCATGGGTCTGAGTGGTCTTCGTTGATCCATTGGGCCGCGTGTATCCGGCCTGACCAGAGAAGACGAACTGGTCCCCTTCAGCGATGGGACCGCTTTCCCGCTCCTCACTGATGAGTGTGTAGGCGGCAGCCCCCGACTTCGCCTTCACCAGCCATGTGTAGTCTCCCGCGGGTAGGTCCACCGTCAAGAGCTTGGGATTGCTGTCCAGCAACGAGTTAGTGACCACCTTGCCAGCGTCATCGCGCAAGTACAGATCAACCTCACCGTCACTCACCCACGCCAAGGAGACAGCTACGCGGCTGTCGTCGGTCAGGGTGAAGTCGTGTTCACGCGCGACTTGACTCGCAATGTCTACGGTGCCCAAAAACTCCCGTCGGGGGCTGTCCGTCTGGTTAGTTACCAGGGTGTAGTCGCTCGCTCCCGACTCCGCCCCGACAATGAGGCGGTACTCCTCACCTTGTTGGGCGTCGAACGACACTTGCTCAGGCTTCGCTGCGGACAGGCTTCGTGTCACCAACTCCCCCGGGCCCGACGGATCTGCGGGGTCTACCCGGCGGACGAACAGGTTGAGGTTCGCTGAGTCGTTCTCCCAATCCAAAGCGACGGAAATAGTCCCCGCCGCGGGCGCGGCGAGATCGTGCGTCTGCCACTTGTTTCCGTCGGCGTCAACCGACCCGCTGCTGGTCTCCTGTCCGTCGGCTTCCGGTAGGGCCATAGCTGTCTGATACCCCACCAACAAAGCAAGGGCGAGGAGCATCGACAGGACGCGTCGTAGAGACCCCTGAGACACGGGGTTGCTGTGAACGTTCACGAATAGTCCCTTCACGGGTAGAAAAGCGGAGGTTCCGGAGGTGGGGCGGCTCACGGCTTGGCCCCTTCCTTGATTGACTCGGCAATCTCGTCGTTCAGCTGATCGGCCTCGGACTCTAGGTCTTCGAGAACCACGG
>JBARYO010000846.1:0-5445 GCA_049647905.1 Elainellaceae cyanobacterium
GACGGTAACCGCCTTGGATTGCCCATGATCCTTAGAAGCAAAATGCTAGACTGAGCACAGTACTAACAGCGGCCAACGTCGCGATCCCGCCGTGCCCAGACGCCTCCCGCTGAGGCCATTCGAGTGGGAGGCGTCTGTCGACAATATAGGTGGCAACGGGCAGTCAATTGGCAGTGTTTCCTTGGTTAAGCGCCACATAGCTGTCTAAGATAAGTTAATATTAGTTAACAATATTGACACGACGCTCGCAACGATACATTGAAACGGAATTAGGAGGATAGCTCCAAGTGAACAAACGGTGGAGAAATGCAGGGCTTTACGCTCTTTTAGTGGTAGTCGTTATATTTTTGGCGACTGCACTGCTAGATCGCCAGCCGCCAGCGCAGGGGCGTTGGGCCTACAGCGACTTCCTGCAGCGGGTTGAGCAGGGTCGAGTGGAAAAGGTCTTGATCAACGCTGACCGCTCTCGAGCGATCGCCACAGCTCAAGATGGCGAAAAGTTTGGCGTTGACCTGATTGCAGACTCAGAGCTGCTGGACACGCTCATCGACAATGACGTCGACATTACCGTTTCCCCGCAAGCGGAAGACAACGTGCTGCTGCGGGTGCTGAGCACTCTGCTGATTCCGTTCCTGCTGCTGCTGGTGCTTTTCTTTGTGCTGCGCCGTGCCCAGAGCGGCCCTGGCAACCAGGCGATGAATTTCGGCAAGTCTAAGGCGCGGGTGCAAATGGAACCCCAAACCCAGGTTACCTTCGGCGATGTTGCTGGCATTGAGCAGGCAAAACTGGAGCTGACTGAGGTTGTCGACTTCTTGAAAAATGCCGATCGCTTCACGGCCATTGGGGCCAAGATTCCCAAGGGCGTGCTGCTGGTGGGACCTCCGGGAACGGGTAAAACCCTGCTGGCTCGTGCGGTGGCTGGGGAAGCTGGTGTACCCTTCTTCTCTATCTCCGGCTCTGAGTTTGTGGAGATGTTCGTGGGTGTGGGTGCGTCCCGCGTCCGTGACCTGTTCGAGCAGGCCAAGTCCAATGCCCCCTGCATCGTCTTTATCGACGAGATTGATGCCGTAGGGCGTCAGCGGGGCGCTGGTCTAGGTGGCGGTAACGATGAGCGGGAGCAGACCCTCAACCAGCTGCTCACAGAGATGGACGGATTCGAGAGCAACACCGGTATCATCATCATCGCAGCCACGAACCGCCCTGACGTGCTTGACGCTGCGCTGCTGCGACCAGGCCGTTTCGATCGCCAAGTGGTGGTAGATCGTCCGGACTACGCAGGGCGGCTTGAGATCCTCAATGTCCATGCTCGGGGCAAGACCCTGTCCAAAGATGTGGATTTAGAGAAAATCGCTCGCCGGACTCCAGGCTTTACGGGCGCTGACCTGTCCAACCTGCTCAACGAAGCGGCTATCTTGGCGGCGCGGCGCGACCTTACCGAGATTGCGATGGATGAGGTGAACGACGCCATCGATCGCGTCTTGGCTGGCCCTGAGAAGAAGGACCGTGTCATGAGCGAAAAGCGTAAGTCTCTGGTGGCCTATCATGAGGCGGGCCACGCCCTGGTGGGCGCACTGATGCCGGACTACGACCCTGTGCAAAAGATCAGTATCATCCCCCGTGGTCGGGCTGGCGGTTTGACTTGGTTCACCCCCAGTGAAGATCGGATGGATTCGGGCCTCTATTCCCGCTCCTATCTGCAGAACCAGATGGCGGTTGCCTTGGGTGGCCGAATTGCAGAGGAGCTGATTTTTGGGGCTGAAGAGGTCACCACAGGAGCATCCAATGACCTACAGCAGGTGGCTCGCGTTGCCCGCCAGATGGTGATGCGCTTCGGGATGAGCGATCGCCTGGGTCCCGTAGCTCTTGGTCGCCAGCAGGGCAACATGTTCCTAGGTCGCGACATTTCATCGGAGCGCGACTTCTCGGAAGAGACGGCGGCGACAATCGATGACGAAGTGCGTGGGCTGGTTGACCAAGCCTATCACCGGGCCAAGGATGTCCTCAGCGGCAACCGCAGCGTCCTAGACGAGCTTGCGGCAATGCTGATTGAGAAGGAAACCGTTGACGCAGAAGAGCTGCAGTCGCTGCTGGCCTCCAGCGACGTCAAGGTAGCAGCGATCGCCTAATCATACTGGTAGGGTATGTTTCGTTTGATTGACGGATAAACCCTGCGAGCGAGTATAACTTCGCCAGTGGTGGGAGTCGCAGCTGCGGCTCCCACTTTGCTTTCTTCCCTAAATCTATGACCCTCACAGCTCTTCGCACCGCCTGGCTACAGCAGCTGGAAAAGCATCGGGCGATCGCAGTCATTCGGGCCGCGACACCAGCTGTGGCGTATCGAATGGCCTCTACTGTCGCAGCCAGTGGAATGCAGCTAATTGAGATTACATGGACCACACCTCAGGCATCGCAAATCGTGGCGCAGCTGCGAGCGGATTTTCCCCATCATTGCATTGGCGCTGGCACGATTCTCTCGATAGAGTCGCTGCAGCAAGCAGCAGAGGCGGGGGCGCAGTTTATCTTTAGTCCCCACATGGATACGACGCTAATTCAAGCCTCCAGCCAGTATCAGATTCCCATGGTGCCCGGAGCCCTATCTCCCAGTGAGATTGTGGCGGCTTGGCGCGCTGGTGCGGCCAGCGTCAAAGTGTTTCCCGTTGGTGCGGTAGGCGGGGCAGCCTACATTGAGGCTTTGCGGGGGCCACTGGGTCATATTCCGCTGGTGCCCAGTGGCGGCGTTACTGCGGATGGTGCTGCAGCATTTCTAAAGGCGGGAGCCGCCGCAATTGGGCTATCGACAGCGCTGTTTCCCCAGGCCGCGCTGGAGACTGAATCCTGGGGCGAGGTCGTGCAACGGGTGCTGCAGCTCAGTGAACAGATTGAGCCGCTGTGTGTGTCTGCTGTCCCGACAAAACAAGCCGCCCCTAGCTAGCGTTGCTGGCGAGAATCCCAGAGTCGCTTAAACTGTATTAAGTAAGGTTAAGTCATCTCACCATAATCCATTAGATACGTTTCTCAGCCGTGCTCGATCTCTCTTCGAACTCCACCGCCTCGCCCCGGCCTAACTCAAAGCGCCACAACTCAGGATGCACTGGTCCACTGCACACTAATGTAGCCATTGTTGGGGGTGGGATTGTCGGCATGACGCTTGCCGCTGCGCTTAAGTCCAGTGGACTACAGGTGACCATTATTGATGCCAGTCCCCGTGAAGCCACGCTGACCCGTGAGCGGGCCTACGCTATCACGCTGCTGTCTGGAACGCTATTCGACGATTTGGGACTTTGGTCCTCAATTCTGCCTGATATCACCACCTTCAATACCATTCGCCTCGCCGATGCCCAATGTCCTGCTGTGGTCAATCTTCGGCCCAGCGACCTAGGGACAGCAGCCTTGGGCTATGTGGGGGAGCACCGCATCCTAGCTCGGGAACTGCAGCGCTGCCTCGACACAGCATCAAATATCCGCTGGCTTTGTCCTGCACGGGTAGACTCAGTGACCTATGGCAATACCTCAGCGCTGCTGCGCGTTAGCCAGGGAGGCGAAACCTATCCGATTCAGGCTGATGTGGTGGTGGCAGCTGATGGGTCACGATCGCAGCTGCGGCAGCAGGCTCAGATAACGACAATGGGCTGGAAATACTGGCAATCCTGCGTTACTGCCGTGATTCGGCCTGAGCATTCCCATGGCAACATAGCCCGAGAGCACTTCTGGCCCAGCGGCCCCTTTGCAACGCTGCCGCTCCCAGGCAACCGCTGCCAGATTGTGCTTACCGCTCCCCATGCAGAGGCTGAGAACCTTCTGGCGATGAGCGATCAGGACTTCCTGGCCCTGTTGAGCGATCGCTATGGTGGAGCGTTGGGGCAGCTGGAGCTGCTGGGTCAGCGACGGCTCTTTCCTGTGCAGCTGATGCACAGCAGTCGGTATGTCAAATCGCGCTTGGTGCTAGTTGGCGATGCCGCCCACTGCTGCCATCCCGTCGGAGGCCAGGGGCTCAACCTGGGTATTCGCGATGCAGCCGCCTTGGCGCAAACGCTCCGATCCGCTCACAAACAGGGCCGCGATATTGGTGCTCTACCCACGCTAAAGCGCTACGAGCGCTGGCGACAAATCGAAAATCTGGCAATTTTAGGCTTTACCGATGTTCTCGATCGGAGCTTTTCCAACCGCTGGCCACCGGTTGTCATGGTGCGGCGGCTCGGTCTACGGGTAATGGCAAGGGTGCGCCCTGTGCGGTGGCTAGCCCTGAAAATCATGACAGGACTAATGGGGCGATCGCCTCAGCTGCCATCATCGCTGACGCAGGATGATCGCTCAGCGGTGCAGCATCTTGAAGCTAAGGCTAACCCTTCATCCCAATAACGGCAGCGTTTAGGCGCGGACGTCAGCAGAAATCTGGTCGAGGATATCTTGTGCGCCCTGCTGTCGGAGCGTTTCAGCAAGACCAATGCCCAGAGAGTCGGCCTCTGTGGCTCGCCCGGACACCGCATCGCGAATGACGGTTTTGCCGTCTAGGCTAGCCACCAAACCGGTAAGCGTAAGCTGGTCGCCATCAAGAGCGGTGTTGACGCCGATGGGTACTTGACAGCCCCCCTCTAGCTCACGAAGAAACGCTCGTTCGGCGTAGCAGCAATAGGCCGTAGGCTGATGCTGCAGCTTTTGAATCAGAGCCAGCGTATCGGGGTCATTAGCTCGGCATTCAATGCCCAATGCGCCTTGACCTACAGCATGGAGGGAAATCTCTGGGGGCAGCACCTGATGGACGCGATCGCCCATGTTCATTCTGATAAGACCTGCCGTTGCCAAAATCAGCGCGTCGTATTCACCGTTGTCGAGCTTCTTGAGCCGAGTGTTCAGGTTTCCACGGACGTCTTTAAAGCGCAAATGCGGGTAGTGATGGCGCAGCTGAGCTAGCCGCCGCAGCGATGATGTTCCGATCACTGTGCCTTCGGGGAGCTTGTCAATCTGCTTGTCGCGATGCTTCTCATGCACCACGAGCGCATCTGATGGATCCTCCCGCTTGGTCACGCAGCCCAACGTCAACCCTTGGGGCAGGCGGGTTGGTAAATCTTTCAGCGAATGGACGGCGAAATCGACGTCGCCCTCCAGCATGCTAGATTCTAGCTCTTGGGTAAACAGTCCCTTGTCACCAATTTTAGCCAAGGCAACATCTAATATCTTGTCGCCCTGAGTGCTCATTGTATGAATCTCGAATGAGCGGTCAGGAAAAGCCTGCTGCAGGTTGTCTCGAACCCAGTGGGTCTGAATGAGAGCCAGCTGGCTTTTGCGGGAACCGATGCGAATGGAACGTGGAGGACTGGCAACCATGGCGCTGAGCAACATAACTATAGATGGCGCGTTGGGCGTACAGCAGTTGACACGCTCCAATGCATTGGTAGTCAGCTTAGCGCAGTCCACACCCCCATTTCTGTTGAGAGATGTTACGAC
>JBARYO010000847.1:0-4075 GCA_049647905.1 Elainellaceae cyanobacterium
CTAAAGGTGTACACCCCAACGTTGGCACCCACGTCGATCACCACCATGCCGGGCTGCAGCTGCTGCCGCCACAGCGCTAATTCTGCCTCGAACCAGGTCCCCTCCGCTAGCAGCACGCTGGTCACGATGCTGCGAAGGTTAGCCTCCACAGCTAAGGTTAGGCCCTCAAAAGGGATATAGGTGATTGGGCTCTCCGGCGGCAGGCTTGTCCAGGCCCAGGCTAGACTATCGTCAGCCACAGTCCTTGCCTGGGCTTGCCAATGGCCCGCTTGCGATGCCGACAGCGGGCGGTAGGCTAGCTGCAATGCTTGGTACAGGCTAGCGCTCTGGGTCAAGCTTTGGGGGGAGTGCTGGGCACTGAGTTCTCTTGCCCGATGGAGGTTTACTAGCCCCTCAATGCGACCGCTAAATAGATTGGCAATCCCGAGCTGCAGCTGCAGTTGAGCCACCTGGGGGTAGTGGACTACAGCAAGCTGCAGAAACCGCAGTCCTTGAGCGCTATAAAAGGCCAGTGGCGATCGCCGCAAGGCCTCCACAGTGAGCATTAGCGCCTGTTGTTGAGCGCTTTCAGCCTGCAAAAGCTGACGCAGTAGATCGCTGCGTAGCGCAGGGGGGCAGGTGGGGGGGAGGTAAACCAGACCCGGTGCGGCATCGTTGGCGTCTTTTGCTGCCACCGTCAGTAAGGCTGAGAGAGCCTGCCGTATGGCGTTGGGATCCTTGAGCAAAATACCCGTCAGACTGAGGTGGGCGATGCAGAGCGGGTCTTGACTCGACTGGAGCGCCTCTAACGCAATATTGAAGTACAGGCTGCGCAGGTTAGCGTCTTCTGCCTCTTCTGCTATCACTAGGGCAACCACCGCTATATTTCGGTGGTCCGCTACCGTCTCAGGCGAATCCCACTGGGTATTACTCAGAATCTGGTTTATTGCTGATTCAACAGGCGACAAGGCATGGTTACCCTGGAGGTACTGACGATAGAGGTCTGCATAGGATGGGTCGATTTCTGTGGAGGCCATGTCTGCGCGGTCCTGTGCAATCTTGTGCAACAGTGAAAGTACTGCCGAATGTCATCCACCCTATCAAAAATGCAGCGCGTCGTAACCACCTCCAGAGCTTGGAGCAGTCCCGCAGCAATACTAGCGGCGATCGCCCTCATCAGTGCCTTGGGGATCGGATACCTCCAGCACCAGCGCCTCACTGCCCTAAAGGCATCGTCTGTGGCGGGTAATATTGCTTCAGAACAACGCCAGCGGCAACAGCTTCAGCTCATCAAGCAGCTCCCGTCATTTGGCTTCAGAAACTTAGTCGCCGACTGGGTGATGCTGCAGTTCATTCAGTACTTTGGTGATGTCGAAGCGCGGCAGCAGACGGGGTATGGCCTTAGCCCGGACTACTTTGATGTGATTCTCGATCGCGATCCCTACTTCAAGGATGGTTACCTATTTCTCTCGGCAAGCAGCACCCTATTTGCGGGGCAGCCCCAGCACACTGTGGCTATTTTTAAGCGGCAGCTGCCTCGGCTGACCCCGACGACGCCGGATCGCGCCTATGTGATCTGGCGGTACAAAGCCAGCGACGAGCTGTTGTTTCTAGGGGAGGCTGAAGCCGCCGCCCAATCGTTTGCCACCGCCGCCACCTGGGCCATTGTCTATGATGACCCCGAAAGTCAGGCGATCGCAGCCCAGTCGCGGCAGACGGCAGCATTTTTACGGGAGAACCCTGACAGCCGTGCTGCTCAGATATCCGCTTGGGGCATTGTGTTATCTAATGCCCTTGACGATGGCACAAGGCAGTTCGCGACCCAGCGAATTGAGCAGCTGGGGGGGCGAGTTGAGGCTGATGCGTCAGGGCGGTTTCGCATTGTTGCCCCGCCGTCAGCTCAGTAATTCCTCTGCATCTCCCCCACAGCGAGCTACGGAGTCTAGCGGGTTGGGGGCCGCGATATCCGTTTGGTGAGGAGACGCATCATTTCCCCAGGGTGGGCGGTGCGGATGATGTCGGCGCTGACGAAGGGCAGCGGCCAGGACCATTCATCGGGGCGGGCGTAGCCGAGGGCGTGGAGGCTGTCGCGACAGTTGTTGATGACGCGCAGCGAGCCAATGGCGATCAGCCGCAGGTTTTCTTGACGATCATCCCGCTAACGCTTCGTGTATAGCAGGAGATTCCCCGTTCACAGAGTCTTGGCTAGATGCCCCAAAGGACACCCCCGCCAGAACCTCTCCAGGGGCATTTTTAGCACGGTGCGCCCCACCGCGCTTCTCGAATCTATTCCGCAGCACTAGGCCGCTAGCAATATCCCTAGGCATTGAACAGCCGCAAGGGCATTCATGCCAACGGGTTTTCAGCGTCTTGCGAACTGCTTCACCACAGGCAGGACACTCCTGAGAGGTGCCCGCTGCTTTCTCCTTCACCACGGCCTTGCCACGCTTGAAGCCAACCCAGGGCAGCACTGAGTTAAGGAATTGCCCGTGGCCTGCATCCAGCATGTGCTTGCCCAACATGCCGCGACTGAGGCCAATCAGGTTTAAGTCCTCAACCACAATCACATCAGCCTCATCACAGAGCTGGTGAGCTGCCTTGAAGTGGAAGTCTTTGCGGGTATTGGCAATCTGTTCATGCAGCCGTGCCACCTTGAGCTGAGCTTTCTTCCAATTGGCCGACCCAAGCTGTTTCCGCTTCAGTCTGCGTTGCAGCGATTTAAGCTTGCGTTGCAGATCCACGAAAAACCTAGGCCGCTCTAGTTGAAGCCCATCCGAGGTGGAGAGAAAGTATTCCAGGCCCACATCTACGCCAGCCACATGACCCACCAACGGCGGCTCTGGGGCGGCAATATCAGCCTGAAAACTGAGCATGACGTAATAGCCAGATGCCCGTTTAACAACCCTGGCTTGCTTGACCACAAACCCATCTGGATATGGCCGTGACTGACGAATGGCAGTCCACCCCAGCCCCGGCAACTTGACCGCCCCATTTTTTAGGGGAGTCTTGCCCAACTGAGGGAAGGAGGACGACCGCATTTGCCCCGATTTTTTGAACCGTGGGAACCCAGCCCCTAGCTTTTTGCGACGGTCAAAAGCTTGATCTAAGCGCTTTAGAACCTGCTGCAATGCCTGGGCATTAACCGAGGCTAGGCCAGCGTTAAGCTGCTTTGCTTCAGTCAGCCGCTTGCACTGCAACTTAAAGCTGGGGTACGGCTCGTCTGCCGGGATGATGTACTCGCTACGCAGAGAGCAAGCATTGACCGGACACTTGCGAGAAGCAATCCAGTCCTTGCGCTCCCTCAGCGCATAATTCCAAACCCTGCGGCACACCTCTAAATCGTGGTCGATCTGTTCGGCCTGCTGCTTAGTCGGCTTTAGCTTGTACTCATACGTCAGGGTTATCATAGGTACATTGTATCATTTAGTCGTCAACTATGCTACAGCAGCTAAACAAGCTTAGACATTGCACTTACCTGATTCACTTTCACTTAGTCGTCGTAACCAAGTACCGCCGCAAGTGCATTACAAAACCAATGTTGGAGCGGTTAAAGCAAATTTTTGGCGACACACTGGCAAAGTGGGAGTGTGAGCTGGTTGAGTTCAACGGCGAACCAGACCACCTCCACATCTTGATGTCGGTGAACCCCAAGGCCCAGCCATCTAAGTTGGTGAACAATCTGAAAACCGTTTCGAGTCGGCTAATCAGGAAGGAATTTGCTGAGCACGTCAATCAGGTTTACCGTGGCAAGCCCGTATTCTGGAGCCGAACCTACTGCCTGCTTTCATGTGCCGGTGCGCCCCTGTCCATCATCAAGCAATACATTGAACAGCAAGCGGAGATTGAGTGATTGCTCCCTCCGGTCGCCCGCCGCTTCACCACCCCCCCAAGCCTTCGGCTATGGGCGGAGCACTGTGACGGATCATGGTAGAATCTGCGATGCTGACTTGGGGTATGCGTTTTGTGTGACCATGGCAATGCGTGGGTTTACGCCGACGCTCCAGCCCAACCGGCAAGGCGACAATGAATAGCGATCGCATTTTGATCAAGACTCCGCCCAGCGGCCATGCCGGTTAGTCCAGGCTGGAGGAGGTTC
>JBARYO010000848.1:0-2368 GCA_049647905.1 Elainellaceae cyanobacterium
GAGCGAGACAGTCAGCGGTATGCGCATCATTCAAGCCTTTTCTGCCGAAGACGTCGAGCTGGCTCGATTTCGCGAGGAGGCCGAGCGCAACCGGCAGGCCCAGTATCGCACCGCCTGGCTCAAAGCGGTGCAGTTTCCGGTGGTGGGGTTTCTCTATGCCATCAGTATTTTGCTGCTGCTGCTGCTGGGAGGGTGGCAAATTTCGGTCGACAATCTCACCGGAGAAGCCTTCGGCAGCTATGTGGCGGCGGTGCTGCTGCTGATTGATCCCATTGCCCACCTCACCGATAATTACAGCCAATTTAAGCAAGGGGAAGCCTCGGTAGACCGCATCTTTGAGCTGCTGGCACTACAGCCCGCTGTTAGTGCCTCACCTCTTGCCAAGGCTTTGCCCACAGTGGAAGGGCGGGTGGAATATCGCAATGTCAGCTTTGGCTATGGGGATCAGGGGGTTCTCCAGGATTTGAGTTTGCAGGTTGAACCCGGTGAGGCGATCGCCTTGGTGGGGCCAAGCGGCGCAGGCAAGACCACATTGGTCAATTTGCTGCCCCGCTTCTACGATCCCCAGTCAGGACAAATTTTAATTGACGGCATCGATATTCGGGAGGTTAACCTGCGCAGTCTGCGGCGGCAAATTGGCATCGTACCTCAAGATACGCTGCTGTTTTCAGGGACGATCGCGCAAAATATCGCCTTTGGCCAGCCCAATGTAGATTTGCCGCAGATTATGGCCGCCGCTACCGTAGCCAATGCCCATGGTTTTGTTGAAGCCTTCGCCCAGGGGTACAGCACCTACGTGGGAGAGCGCGGCGTCAATCTCTCGGGCGGACAGCGGCAGCGGCTGGCCATCGCTCGGGCAGTGCTGCTGGATCCCAAAATTTTGATCCTGGATGAGGCTACCTCTGCCCTCGACTCGGAGTCAGAAGCGCTGGTGCAAGAAGCCCTAGAGCGGCTGATGCGCGATCGCACGGTATTTATCATCGCCCATCGGCTGGGGACTGTGCGCCGGGCAGACCGGATTGTGGTGGTGGAGCAGGGTCGCATTGTAGAAGCCGGGACGCACCAAGAGTTGCTAGCGCGAGGCGATCGCTACGCCGCACTGCATGACCAGCAGTTTGCACCGTCCCCCTACGGTAGATAGCCCTAGGCTGAATTGATTATGATAGAGACGGCATAGAATCGGACTCTACCGATGACGTCTTCTTCCTTAACCGTAAAGCCACGCCGCCGCAACAAAGCTATTATTCTGGCGTTTGCCGGAATCATGATCCCAGGGCTACACAAGTTCTACCTGGGGGAATGGCGATGGGGTGCTGTTTACCTCATCATGTTCTTTACCCAAATTCCTCAGTTGGCTAGCCTAATTGAGGCGATATGGTATTGCATCATGGATGATGAGGTATTCGATCGCAACTTCAATCGGCGCTATCTGGCGATGAAAAATGCCCAAGTGCTGGAGAGTATCCCGGATCCGCGGCAAGTCCAGTCCATTGGTGAGGCCCTGCGACAGCTTGATCAGCTGCGCCAGGACGGGCTAATCTCAGAGTACGAATTTGAGCAAAAGCGTCGTCAGTGGTTGGATCGTATAGCCTGAAATCGGGTTTCGTACGGCACCGCACCGTTGCAGCAGGGAAGATTATAGGACAAAACTGTGGAGCTAAGACGCTGGGTGCGGGATGTGAGGCGATCGCTCGATGGCGCGACGCGCACCCGCATGTCAGAAATTCGGCAAAACCCATACTGCCGCTTGTACACGTCGGATGATGTGGCGATCGCGGTGGATTTGGGTCTGTTCATCGACGCCAATCGGGCGGCTGTGGACGATTGGCTGCGACTGCCCCATTTGTCCATCCATCAAGCCAAGCATTTGGTGTCGCTGCGGCAGGTGGGCGTGACGTTCTACTGCCTTGAGGATTTGTCGGTTGGCCTGGGGGTATCGGCAGCGGCGTTTCAACCGTTTGTGGCTCTGATCCAGTTCCAGTATTACGCCGTTGATGAGTCAAATCTGGGCGGATTAGACCCCAACTGTGTGCCTCTAGCGACGCTAGCGCAACTGCCTGGCGTCAGCGAGAGTACGGCCCGTGCGATCGTTGCGGCTCGCGAGGTTGAGCCGTTTGGTAGCCTAGTGGACTTGCAGCGCCGCTTGGGGCTATCGCGGGATGTCGTCAATCAGCTACTGCACTATTTACGCTTCTAATTTAGATACGGCCTTTGGTATCTTGAGGGTCTTATACCCAGGTAAGTGGCTGGCCACAAGTAAATGGTGTCGGGGTTCGCCCCCTGCCGGGGGCGAACCCCCAAGTAGCGTCGTTTATTTATGGCCCTTTACTTAGTGGGTACAAGGCATTGTTCACGCGCTCTGACAACA
>JBARYO010000849.1:0-4398 GCA_049647905.1 Elainellaceae cyanobacterium
CTCACACTCAGTTTGAGTCTGAGGTCTACGTCCTGAAGAAGGAAGAAGGTGGACGTCACACCCCATTCTTTGGTGGCTATCGCCCTCAGTTCTACATTCGGACAACGGATGTGACGGGGGAAATCAAGGAGTACACCGCCGACGATGGCAGCACTGTGGAAATGGTGATGCCCGGCGATCGCATCAAGATGACGGTTGAGCTAATCAGCCCAATCGCCATTGAGCAAGGCATGCGGTTTGCAATTCGTGAAGGCGGTCGCACCATCGGAGCTGGTGTGGTCTCTAAGATTCTCAAATAGCTCCATTCCATAACATCTAAAACTATCAGCAGTCTGACATGCGTCGGCTGCTGATAGTTTTGTCTCGATAGAACGTTCAATAGGTAAGCCATGGCAACTATTCAGCAACAGAAAATCCGCATTCGCCTCAAGGCATTCGACCGCAGCCTGCTCGATACGAGCTGCGAAAAGATTGTCGATACTGCCAACCGCACCAATGCAACGGCGATCGGTCCGATCCCGCTGCCAACAAAGCGCCGTATCTACTGCGTACTGCGATCGCCCCACGTGAATAAAGACTCCAGAGAGCACTTCGAGACCCGGACTCATCGCCGCATCATCGATATTTATCAGCCGTCATCCAAAACCATTGACGCCCTGATGAAGCTTGATTTGCCGTCTGGCGTAGATATTGAAGTTAAGCTCTGAGTATGGTCGATGCTCAGGATATTGATGTTCAGAGTATCGACGCCATTATCTTCGATCTGGGTGGGGTTATTCTCAACATTGCATACGATCGAACGATTGCAGCATTCAGCCAGCTTGCAGGCCAGGATATTCGCTATCTCTACAGTCAACATCTGCAGGTAGATTTGTTTGATGCCTATGAGATAGGCCATATATCATCTGAGCAGTTCCGACAGAAGCTGCGATCGCTGTTGGGCCTCGGAAGAGCAGATTACGATATCTCCGACGGCATACTTGATGCGGCGTGGAACGCGATGCTCCTCGATTTACCGCCATCGCGGCTGAACGTTCTTCAAACACTTCGGAAGCGCTTTCGCCTTATACTTCTCTCCAACACCAACGAGATTCACAAAACCGCATTTGAGCAGCACCTGAGCGAAACCGTTGGTCAGTCTTCCGCCCTTGCAGGCTGCTTTGACGCCGTTTATTACTCCCACCTGATTGGCGATCGCAAACCCAACTCTAGCTTGTTCCAGCGGGTCGTGGATGAGCAACGTTTAGTGCCATCGCGCACGCTGTTTGTGGATGACACAGCAGGGCATCTCTGTGGCGCTCAAGCTGTGGGAATAAAGGCAATGCATATGACCAGCGGCTTGACTCTTGAAGCCTTAGCAGATGAGCTATTGGCCATAGAGTAAGCTATGCCGTCGGGTCCGATTTGAGGCGCTATGGTATCGATATCAGAGACATACGATTGGGTTGTTGTTGGCGGTGGTTTGGCAGGCGCGGCAGCGTCCTATGAGCTTGTGCGCCAAGGCTTCTCTGTGCTGCTGCTTGACTCCCAAGCTCCCCAACGAGCTACGCGCTATAGCTATGGGGGCATTCCCTATTGGTCAGGAACAACACCGTTGATGCAGCAGCTCTGTCGAGAAGGGCACGAACGCCATCAAATCCTGCCGGCGGAACTCGACGCAGATACCCAGCTTAGAGAGCTTGAGCTGCTGCTGACCGTCGCCACCGGGCAGGATCCGAAACAGCTGCAGAAGCAGTACACCGACTGTACAACGGTGCCTAGGGTTTTGAGCGTGGCTGAAGCTTGCGAGCGAGAGCCCCTCCTCAACCCCGAGGCGATCGCAGGTGCATTAGCTGTGCGCCACGGCCATGTCAACCCAGTGCTGTTGATCGCTGCCTACCGGACCGCCTTTTCCCGGCTCAATGGCATAGGCCGCACAACTACAGTTACTCAAATCGAGCCAGGGAATTGCCCACAGGTGATCACTCCAGACGGTGCGATCGCCTGCGCCAACGTACTAGTCTGCGCTGGGGGGCTCAGCCGTCGTTTGCTAAAGCAATCGGGCCTACCAATCCGGCAGTATTTTACCCACGCAGAACTGATTGAAACGCCGCCGTTAGCGCTGCCTTTAAATACGCTGGTAATGCCTGCCGATATGCAGCGTTTTAACTTAGAATCACAAGCCACCCAATCTGAATGTGAAACCTTGTGGCAGCAAGAAGCGCAGCGTATTGCCCCACCAGTCTTGGATCCGGGGGCTATTCAGTTTCTGGACCGGCGCATTTGCATGGGTCAAATCAGCCGTACGCTGGGCGACCCCTTTGCCACCGTTGACTTAGCCCAGAGTGAGGCCAGCATTCGTCAGGCCATCGGACATATCTTACCCGCACTTAAAGATGTGCCGGGTCAATGCCATCGCTGTCTGGTTGCGTTCAGTCACGACGGCCTGCCGTTAATTGGCCCTGTCCCCGGCAGCAGCAACATCCACATTTTCTCTGGCTTTGGCAGCCCGTTTGCCATTTTGCCACCCCTAGCCCAGCGGTTTGCGGCCCATGTAGCATCAGAGGCAGATACCATTATCACTAGCCTATCGCCGCGAAGACCGAGTCTGGCCTTTAATTGATCGAGCAGGGTCAGCCTTGAGAATCTGATGCCGCTTCACCAACCTGCACTGAAGTTGCCACGTCAGTGCAGTGCCTATCGCTGCAACAAGACTGACGCCAGCAATATACCCTTGGCCGCTCAACCAGCATGACGCACTGAGTATCAGCAGCAAGACCATTAGCGATTTGACCATTGCCAGCATGGCTATGATGGTGTCCCCGCTTGCCGTTAGGTTAGGCTCGGCTGCATCTTGCTGAGCCCACTTGGTTTCCCAAGCGGCAATGTCTTTGATCTGGTGCTTGCGCTGCTCGTACGCTTGGGGATCTAGTTGATAATAGGTGCCGAGGGCGCTGTCCCGCAGACTTGGCACTGAGTACAATCCGAACGTTTTGGCGTAAGCGATCGCTCGCCGAATGTCTTTTTGGATCGCAAAGGATCGGAACACATCAAAAATCGATCCACGATAGACCCCTGCCTCTGACATCTGCAGAATACGCTGTGTCAGCTCCGTCACAGACAGCCGATTGCTTTGCTCCATTTGGTCCATGTTGCTTTGCTCGATGACTAAGTGCCATAACCGAGGCCATGATCAAACGACCTTGTGACCAACACCGCCACAACAGTCCTAGCTTAGAGCATTAGTACACTTGCATCAAGTTAGCCGCTGACTACTATCCACAATCTCGCGGATGCGGTAAATGGGGCGACCTTGGGATTCATGGTACGTGCGCATCATTAGTTCAGCCAACAATCCAAAGCTAAACAGCTGGATCCCTGCCAAAATCAGCACCACCGCCAACACAAGCAATGGTCTACTACCGATCTCCTGGTTGAATACAAATTTAACAAACGTAAGATAGGCGCTGAGCAAAAAGCCTAGTCCAGCCGAGCCAAGGCCCAACGTACCAAACACATGCATTGGACGCGTCAAGAATGTCTTCATGAAGGCGATTGTGAATAGATCTAGCGCGACGCGCAGCGTACGTCCGAGACCATACTTGCTTTGTCCGAACTGCCGGGCATGATGATCGACCTCAATCTCAGTAATGCGGGCTCCTTCAATAAACGCTAAAGCAGGCAAAAATCGATGTAGCTCACCATAGAGATTCATGTCAGCAATCAGCTCAGTCCGGTACGCTTTGAGGGAACAGCCATAGTCATGGAGCTGGACACCAGTCACTCGACTAATCAGCCAGTTCGCAATTTTAGACGGCAGCAACCTTGTCAAAGCGTCGTCTTGCCGATACCGCCGCCAGCCACTGACCAGATCGTAACCTTCATCAAGCTTTGCAACGATGCGGGGAATATCAATAGGATCGTTCTGTAAATCGCCGTCAAGCGTGACAATGGCCTGGCCTTGGGCATATTTAAATCCAGCCGCCATCGCTGGTGTTTGACCGTAATTTTTGCGAAGAATGATCCCTCGAAGCGTATCGTGCTCTCGGACAAGCTCTCGCAGTAAGTCGACAGAGCCATCAGTGGACCCATCATCCACGCATATCAGCTCGTAGGTCATACCTAGTTTCGACATCGTGCCGATTATGGCTTTGACTAAGGGAGCTAAACTCTCCACTTCGTTGTAAACAGGAACAACGATAGATACCGCGAGAGCGGCTGTCCTACTATCATCCAGAGGATGAGCTGTTGTTGCTAAACCCGTACCCATAGTTTTTAGCCGAAGCCCCCACGAAATAGACTACTCTCAAGCCACGTCAAGATAAATAATGACTACAGCAATCCTGGATGATTTGTGAGAGGGAGGGACGGGCTGCGCCCGTCCCTCCCTCTCACTTACACTCCACGATCAATTTAGTA
>JBARYO010000850.1:0-1769 GCA_049647905.1 Elainellaceae cyanobacterium
GAATTTGACACCATCAAGCAGCTTAACCAAGCCTACTGGGAGCGGTTTGAGTTTCCCTTTATCATCGCCGTCAAGCACCACACAAAGGACAGTATTCTAGCGGCACTCCAGCAGCGGCTGCAGAATAGCCCAGCAGTAGAACAAGAAATGGCGCTTGACCAAATCTTCGAGATTGCTAGACTTCGCCTTGATATGGTGTTGACTGAGCCATGACAACTTTTCTTGTCAAAAACATTCATACCCTCGTCACCATGAACGAGGGGCGCGACGAAATCCGCCATGGGGCGCTCCTTATTCGCGACAACGTGATTGAGCAGGTGGGGACGACGGCAGCGTTAGAACCGCTGGGCGATCGCGCCGATGATGTGCTGGATTTGAGCGATCGCCACATTGTTCTTCCTGGCTTAGTCAACACCCACCACCACTTTTTTCAAACCCTCACCCGCGTCGTCCCGGCAGCGCAAAACGGGGATTTGTTCCAATGGCTGCAGACCCTATACCCCATCTGGGCTGGCCTCACCGCCAGCGATATCGCCGTTAGTGCCCAAATGGCCGCTGCGGAGCTGATGCTCTCCGGCTGCACCACCGCCAGCGACCACCTCTATATTTTCCCCAACGACTGCACCCTAGATGACGAAATCCGCGCTGTGCAGGCAACCGGATTACGCTTCCACGCCAGCCGGGGCAGCATGAGCGTGGGGCAGAGCCAGGGAGGACTGCCGCCGGATACTGTGGTGGAAGATGAAGCGGCTATTCTCCGAGACAGCCAGCGGCTGATTGAGCAGTACCACGATAGCTCCCGCTACTCAATGCTACGCATGGTGCTAGCGCCCTGCTCTCCTTTCTCCGTCTCCCCGGATCTAATGCGGGAGTCTGCGGCGATGGCCCGCTCCTACGAGAAAGTCCAGCTCCATACCCACCTGGCAGAAAGCTTGGGGGATGTGGCCTACAGCCGGGAAATGTTTGGCATGACGCCGGGGGACTATGCTGAATCGGTGGGCTGGCTCGGAAACGACGTGTGGCATGCCCATTGCGTACAGTTGAGCGATCGCAGCATTGAAATGTTTGCCCGTACTGGCACCGGAGTGGCCCACTGCCCCTGCAGCAACTGTCGCCTGGCTAGCGGTATTGCCCCCATCCGAAAAATGGTGGAGCAAGGGGTGCCGGTGGGGTTGGGGGTAGATGGAGCCGCATCTAATGATGCCACTCACCTATTAAATGAAGCCCGCATGGCATTTTTGCTGGCGCGGGTGCGGGATGGAGACGCCGCTGCCATGACGGCGCGGCAAGCGTTAGAGATAGCAACGTTAGGCGGGGCCAATGTGCTGGGCCGTGACGATATTGGTGCTCTAGCACCGGGGATGGCGGCGGATTTTGTCGCCTTCAATTTGGATCAACCTGCCTTTGCCGGTACCCACGATCCGGTAGCTGCCCTAGTTTTTTGTCAGCCGTCTCAGGTGAGCTACAGCGTCATTAACGGCAGGCGCATTATTGATCAGGGGCAGTTTACTGCGCTAGATGTGGTGGCGCTAGGGCGTCAGGTACAAGCCGCAGGTGAAGGGCTGCTAGAGCGCTCTGAATCACCATAAACCCTATAGGCTTCGGTCTCTATGACTGTCGGTAGAGCAGGCTAAGATTTCGCCTGCAATTTATGTGCGCTGTTGCGCCAAAGCTATTCCATTACCCCCTATTCCCCTAGTGCAGACGACCCGAACCTTAGAGGATGTTTGAAACCTGTCGGTTGAAGCATTACGCTCCTGCTTCACCCC
>JBARYO010000851.1:0-5588 GCA_049647905.1 Elainellaceae cyanobacterium
TCAGCCGCGATCGCTTCTAGAGATGGTGTGGCGATCGCCCTCTCGCTAGAGGCGGCATAGACCGACACACTGCAGCGGCAGGCCGACAGGGGAATGGTTTGCCCTCCTCGCCGGGTCAAGGCAAACCAGGCTAGATTGCTGCGGCCTGCGCGGGGCACATCATTGGGCTCAATGTGAATTGTCCCACCGACGCTCTCTGATACGGTGACCTGGTGGGCGAGGGCAGGAGCTATGGGCAACGCGATGGCTGCGATCGCAGCGCCAGACGTGAGCCAGCGGACAGCCGTTGTTATCAATCCCATGACGATCTCCAATTTTTGTAAAACAACAGGGTTAGAACTAGCAAGATTACTTATGAGCCAGGATGCCCCTGGGCCAGGGAATGCGCGTCGCCACAACGGCCACGACAGCGGCACCCAGGAGGGTCAGCATGACTCCGTTGACCCAGGTCAACTGCAGGCGGCCCAGATAGTGACTGCCGATCAGCACCGTATGCACCGCCGCCAGCAAAAATGCCGGTACTGACAGTAAATGTAGCCGTCTCCACCAGCGCCCCATGGCCGCCTGAGCCCGGTCAAAGCTGGTGAGCGCCAAGGGGGTCATCAAAACTAGCGCGGCGGTACCAAAGGCAAGGCTAATCTGGTGTCGCGGCAGCATAAAAGCGATCGCATCTAGATTCCAGTTCCAGCTGTGGACCACCATCTGCAGCACATGCACCACCGACAGCATAAAGCCTCCCACCCCCAATAGCCGCCGGTAGCGCAGCGGTGCCCTCCAGATAGAAGCCATAGGCCGCGCCATTAGGGCGATGGTGAGGCACAGCAGCGCCCCATGTCCGGCGTAGTCTACATGCTCACCGCTGGCTCGCATTAGCGTCAGCAGGCCAATTAAAATTGTCAGCCAGCCGCCGAGACGGAAGAGCTGACTACGGCGTAGTCCATCTGCGGCCCCGAGGCGATCGCTCAATGCGCCGACGCCCACCATCGAGGGCAGCGTCCCGGCTCCAAACGCTAGCATCACCAGCGCCCCTTGGACTGGGCTAGTTGTTTCCGCCGCTTTGATCTGCGCTGTATAGAGAAAGCCGCAGGGGACCAAACCCCAGACGCTGCCCAACAAAATAGGGGTCGCTGCCGAAGCGTGGCGCACTAGCCACTGCATCGCCGCCGTCAGCCGAGTATGCAGCCCAAACCGCCGCATGGGGTTGAGGTTAGGCAACCGGGGTAAGGTCGGGTTAATTTGCACAATACCCAGCCAGATCAGTAACAGCCCCATGGCGATCGCGATGCCTTGACGCAGGCCGCTACCAATGCCAGCCATTTGCCCGCCAGCGACAAGGACAGACCCCAAGGCCCCAATCCCCGCCCCAACGGCGGTATAGCTCAGGACCCGCCCTAGGTTGAGCAGGCCATGGAACCGTAGATTTTGCCAAAGGGTTTTAGCAGGCTGGTCTACTCCCGGCCCATGCTCTGACGACTCGGCAGCAGTAACCGATAGCGAGGCCGCTACAGCAATGGGGCCGCACATGCCGACGCAATGGCCAAAACTGCCCAGAAACCCAAGACCAGCAATTAGTAGTAGCTCTACAGCCATGGCGAGTAAATTCCTCTACAGGGTCTTGTGGATGCTACGGCACATTAATGATGACAGTATCGCCGATGGCCTTACCGTCATGCATCAGCACCTCATGGCCGTTGGCGTTTAGCTCAACCCGTAGCTCTTGAGAGCCAGATGGCAGCGATTCCAGGTAGTACCAAGGGCCATACAGCCGCGTTATTTTGACGCCGTTGACGTACAAATGGGCATGGCCTTCAGCCGCGCTGCTGGCTTGGTTGACCTGCTCTGGGGCAAGGGCAAAATTTTCGATGGTCAATTCCAAATTCCAGCCCCGCAGCGCGTCATCATGGACGGTGAGCGCTACTGCTGGGATAGGTTGATCCTCAGGAATGGATAATGTTCCATGGTCATGGGCCTCCACGGCGTTTGAGTCATGCCCCATGCCGTGCGCCCCATCGTGGCCTATGTCGCCGTCAGAGTGACCATGGGGCTCGTCGCTATGGGCATCAGCGCTGGGCTCGTGTTCATGGGCATAAACGCGATGGGGTAGTGCGGTGGCAAAGGCGATCGCAGCGACAGCGCTGACTAAGCCTATGCTCACTAAGGATCTGGACATTGGCGTAAACTCTCCACCAAGGGGAATGTTGCCATCTGATACTAGCGAATGTTGGTCCAAATGGCTATGGCTGGCGTTATTAATTCGGTGTATGCCTGATGCGGCGCATGAAGGGGAATATCATAATTACCAAAATTCAGAATCTTTCCTTAGAGAGGCGGCGTGACAAGTTAATTTTCGTAGCATTAGCACCATAATTACCGTTGCTAGGGCATCCGGGTGAAGCTTCAGACCAAAATACTGGCGGGCTATGGTAGTAGCCTTGTGCTCATCGTTCTAGTCGGTTTGTGGGGCTTGGCCAACCTGTGGCGGTTGGGCCGCGCTAGCGATGCCATTTTGACAGAGAACTATCGCAGCATTCGCGCCGCTGAAGGGATGCTCGATTCCTTAGAGCGTCAAGATAGTGCCACCTTGCTGCTACTGCTGGAAGACGAGCAAACGGGGACGCGCCTGTTTCAGGACAACGAGATCGAATTTCTACAGTGGCTCAGCCGCGCCAAAGACAACATCACCATCGCGGGTGAGGCTGAGATTTTGGCGGAGCTAGAGTCTGGCTACCGCGACTATCTCCTGCAGGTAGCCCAGCTTCGCCAGCAGCTCGACATATCCGTTCCCCCATTTGATGTTTACCAAACCGATGTGGAGCCAGAGTTTCAGGCGGTGCGTCAAGCCTCTGTGGAGCTGCGCAATCTGAACCAGCAGACCATGGAGGCAGCATCTGATGCCGCTCAGCTCACCTCACAGCAGGCGATCG
Organism: Elainellaceae cyanobacterium; assembly: GCA_049647905.1. Classification (GTDB taxonomy): domain Bacteria; phylum Cyanobacteriota; class Cyanobacteriia; order CAKZMO01; family CAKZMO01; genus JBCCAG01. The sequence continues at coordinate 2,925 of JBARYO010000851.1, forward strand.
CCTCCATGGTGGTTGCCGGTGGCTCTGCCGCGCTCCTGGGCCTTGTGTTGAGCTTGATTTTGACTAAAGCCCTTACCCGTCCCCTGGAGCAAATGACCCAGGCGACGGAGCAGCTTGCTGATGGCGACTATGACATCCAGCTCACCGCTAACTCGCGCGATGAGCTGGGCCGGTTGGCGCGGGCATTTATGACTATGAGCCATAAGTTAAAAGCGTTCCATGAGCTGAACGTGGGTCAAATTGTGGCTGAAAAGCGCCGCAGTGAAGCCATCATCTACAGCCTTACGGATGGCTTAGTTTTGGTGGATAGCGAGTATCGGATTGTGGCGATTAACCCGATGGCGGCACGCCTGTTCCAAACAAACCCTGATGCGGCAATAGGTCAGCGCTGCCTTGATGTTGTGGGCGATCGTCGGCTGTATGAGACTATTCAGGCGACGGCAACCGGAGATATCGGTAGTGACAGCGATGGGGGTAACAAAACAACTTTTGACGCAGAGAACGAGCCCGACTGCGATGACCTGCTGACCATTGACGGCGATCCACCCCAGTATTATCGCTACTCGACGACGTCTGTGGAAACAGGGCAGGGGGAAATCTTAGGCGTTGTGCTGCTGCTGCAAAATATCACCAAGCTCAAAAAGCTCGACCAGCTCAAAAGCCAGTTTGTTGCAACGGCCTCCCATGAGCTGCGAACGCCGCTAACGGGAATGGCCATGAGCATTGGCCTCCTGATGGAGTCGGCCCACAAAAAGCTATCTGAACAAGAGCAGGAGCTATTGTCTGTCGCGCAGGAGGATATTGACCGCCTGCAGGGTTTGGTAAACGATCTGCTGGACCTCTCGAAAATTGAGTCAGGCCGCATTGAGATGCAGCAGATTCCCACCGAGCCTATCTGGCTAGCGGAAAAGGTGGCCTCAATGCTGAAGGTTCAGGCGGAGGAGGCTGACATTGCCGTTCACCTTGCAGTGCCCTCAGATTTACCGCTTGTCTTGGCCGACCCCAATAAGGTTACCTGGGTGTTAACTAACCTGGTCGCTAACGCGCTACGCTACGCGGAGAGCCGCATTGATATTGCTGCCCAGGGTCTTGGCGATTGGGTCGAGTGGTCTGTGGTGGACGACGGGCCTGGTATTGACCTAGTCTATCAGTCCAAAATTTTTGACAAGTTTGTGCAGGTCGAAACCGCCCAAGATGCCGGGGGTAGCGGGCTTGGTCTGGCAATCTGTAAGGAGATTGTCCGTGCTCACGGCGGTAGCATCTGGGTCGAGTCTACGCCAGGCGACGGCTGCAAGTTTCTGTTTACGCTGCCCACTGAAGCAGCATCCCAATCGTTCTCATCTCATCCTGGAGCTATCCATGCCAAATGAACGCATTCTCGTTGTTGACGACCAAAAGAATATCCGATTCACGGTGGCGCAGGCCCTAGACCCTCTGGGCTACGATGTCCGCGCTGCGGTGAATGGGGATGATGCCCTGCGCCAGCTTGAGGGCGGTGACACCGTCGATCTGCTGCTGCTGGACCTGAAAATGCCGGGAATGAACGGGCTAGAGGTGCTGAAAAAAGCGATCGCTCAGTTTCCCCACGTCAAAGCCATCATTATCTCGGCCCATGGCAGCGTTGATAACGCCGTTGACGCCATGAAGCTGGGGGCCAGGGACTTTCTGCAAAAACCGTTTACCCCCCAGGAGCTGCGTCAAGCAGTGCATGACGTATTGGAAGAGGGTGATGAGACCGAAGACGTCGATGGACTGCTCAAAGCCGCAAAATATCGCGCCCGCGAACGCCAGTTTGATGAGGCGATCGCCCTAGCGAAGCAAGCCATTAGCGCCGACCCCCAGCGCCCTGAGGCCATGAATTTGCTTGGGGAACTGCAGGAGACCATGGGCAATAGTGCAGACGCTGTTAGTTCCTACCGTGCGGCATGGTCCCTCGACCCGACCTATGAACGCGCTAGAACAAACCTCGACCGCGCGACAGGGCCATCCAAGGATCGCCCGTCTCTAGGGTAAAAGAAGTAATAGTATAAGGAGTAACACCCATGGCAGATTATGTGGTTGTCGTAGGCTGCGGGCGCTTGGGCTCTCTGCTAGCCAGTCGCCTCAGCGGTGAGGGAAACAGCGTCGTCGTCATTGACGAGAATGAGAGCGCTTTTGGGGCATTGACTGGGGCGTTCAGCGGATTTCAGATTGAGGGAGATGCCACTGAGTTGGCGACCTTAGAGACCGCCAAAATTGCCCAAGCGGATTGCCTCTTAGCCGTCACCGATCAGGACAATATCAACATTATGGTGGCGCAGATCGCCAAGAGTATATTCAACGTGCCCACCGTGCTTGCTCGCGTGTTTGACCCCAAGCGCGAACAGCTTTACGGAGAATTTGGTATTGAAACCATCAGCCCCAACCAGCTCTCAGCGGACTGCTTTTTTCAGACCCTTGAGGCCCGAAAATCAGCGGTGAGGACATAGACCCAATGCGCGTAATTTTAATTGGCGAGGCCAAACTCGCCTACTTTTTAGGGCGGCAGTTTGCCAGCAAAGGCTATCAAATCACGATTATCACCCCCGGCCAGGATGACGCAACGTCACTCTCTCGAAAGCTGAAGGCGACGGTGCTGGTGGGAGATGGCAGCGACCCGGCTCTGTTAGATGCCGCCAACGCCTA
>JBARYO010000852.1:0-2653 GCA_049647905.1 Elainellaceae cyanobacterium
GGGCAGGCTTAGTCCGTAATTAGATCGAGTACGTCACCAAATAGACCAAGAACCCCAGTAATCGGGTTGAGGAACAAGTCGAGCGCATCGGATGCGCGCGCCACCCCGTTGCGGTTGACAATCACAACGTCTCCCGGCTGGAGGGCAGGATTTTCTTCCTCATCCACACCTGATGCCAAATCAACTTCAATACGCCGACGCGCAACACTACCATCAGGATTCAATCGCACCAGCTCGACGCGCCCCCGGCGCGCCCTCGCGTCTGTGAAGCCACCCGCTGCGAGAATTGCCTGGTTCAGCGTTGTATTAGGTTCGACCTCGACGAGTCCTGGTGCGACAACTTCGCCGACCACATTGACGCCAATGATGTCCGGAGAGAAGTTGGCGTCAGCAAGCTGTGTCAATTCTTCTGGGGTCAGCGCTGTTGCCTCTGGGACTAAGATTGTGTCGCCATCTCTCAGATTGATATCCTGATAGATCTCGCCACCTTTCAGCAAGGCCCAAAGATCAATATTGATGACTTTCTCTGATGAGAGCTGTTGGCGGCGAACCTGGATGTTTCTAACATTTGCAGTCTGAGTAATTCCCCCCGCTAGCTGAATCGCTTGGGTAACGTTGGGCCACTGAGCCGTACGATCCACGCTCAGCTCAGATTGCGTGCCCTCATCGAAGCGGAGCGCATAGGTTCCTGGCCGGCCCACTTCTCCGATGACAGCGACCGTGAGAGGACGAGGAAACAGCAAATTGAGTGTGACAGAAGGCTCATTTAGGTATGGTGAGTAGGCTTGCTCAATGGCGTTAGATGCCTCATCAATGGTGAGGTCTTGAACGCTGATTTTGCCGACCCAGGGAAGACGGATTGTGCCGTCAACCGGAATCGTGAACGCGCCGTTTTGATCAGTGAACTCAGGAAAATTAAAAATATCGATTTGAATTTGGTCTCCGACACCCAAGACGTATGGGGTTTCAGAGAAGGAGTTTGTTACAACCTCGGTATCTTGCCGTTGTTCTGGTGCGAATAGGGGCTGAGAGATAGCTCCATCTGCTGGTTCAGCGGCTGAAACAGCTGAACCCATACTCAATACAAGCAGGCTGGAGGCAAGCGTGTTTAGAGTGCCGCGAGCGAATCTGATCATTGTGCTGCCAACGTATACTTTGGAAAATATCTGAAAAAATATAGCGATCTCTAGTTGAGAAGATACCCACAACTTGCGGGTCAGTCACCTCGACAGAGAGATCTCCTCTGTCAAGTACAGCATGAGCTGCTGGGGGACAGGTACGATAAAGGCCATAATTACGAGATACACCCAACTTGAGCAGCCACCAGCAACGCCACGCCATTTGTTGCCTTCAAGTAGACATAACGCGGATACTGCCTAGGCGCAGCCATACAATGTTATAGCTTGTCCATCTATATTGATGCAAAAGTTCATCGCTGCCGCCGCTCTGGAAGAGTCTTAACAGAAACTAGCTTTTTCAAGAGGCTTGATAAAGTCTGCGTCAAGACTTTGCCTGGTTTTGTCAGGCGATCGCTCAGCAAGCCATAAAAAAGTTGGCATAAGTACATCTTTTATCGCCTGCAATATCACAATACTGCACCTTTTTTCTCGCAAAGCATAAAGTCATTGGTGGTGTAAGTGAAAGCTTCAACTTCTCACGCCTATCATGAAAAGTCTGTGTAAATTCGTGCTGGGTCGCTCCACGGCGCGGCCACAGTGAGTAATATTTCACTATAAAGTCTCAGCCCTGCCATAGGTGTCTACGCGTCATAAGCATGCATCAGACCTTTGCCAATTGATTGTACGCGATGCGTCAGAGAGAGATAGCCACACCACAATTGACATTGAGATATGAGGATTAAAAGCCTATGACAACTCCCGTTATCGCTATTGGACTCGATGCGGCCCAGCCGGATGTTCTTGAATCGTGGATGGCCCAAGGCTATCTGAAAAACATGAACCGGCTCCGGGAACAAGGAACCTACGGTCGACTCGAAAACTTTTCCGCCTTCAGTGCTGAAACGCCTTGGACCACGTTTGCAACGGGCTGCCGGCCCCACAAGACGGGATACTGGTCACCCTTGAAGCTTGAGGATGGGACGTATCAAGTCAAGACTCGGGCGGCATACGAGTATGAGGAATTTCCACCATTCTATGCCCTGGGCGAGGATTATCGCGTCGCGGCTTTTGACGTTCCTCAAGTGAGGCTGAACGACAATATTAATGGCGTACAGGTTTCGGCCTGGGGAGCGCACTCTCCGCAAGTGCCCAGCGGTTCCATGCCGCCAGGGCTGTTTCAGGATATCGTTGACACCCATGGCGAGCACCCTGGCCTGCACAAAGATTATGCGGTTTGCCTCGATCTCAAAACGACAAATCGGCTTAGAAACGTCCTCAAAACTGGTATAGCGCGCCGTTCTGCCATCTGTCAGGATATTCTTCAGCAGGAGCGATGGGATCTATTTGTCACGGTCTTTGGGGAAGCCCACGCAGCGGGCCACAACTTTTGGCAGCTCAGTCAGCCTGATCATCCTCTCTACGAGACATTCAAGTCACAGGTTGATACCGACCCAATGCTTGAATCGTTCGAGGCAATGGATCAGGCCATCGGCGAAATTTTGAGCAAAGCGCCAGATGACGCCCGTGTGCTTATC
>JBARYO010000853.1:0-1756 GCA_049647905.1 Elainellaceae cyanobacterium
GCTATGGACCCAGAGCAGGCCACGCAGTTCAATCGCGGTCAGCAGGTTTACCTCATCCCCACGACGAACAAGAAGGGCAAGCCCTCATGGGATATTGAGCTACTGGACGCCCCAGCTGCAGTCCCTACTACTGCATCTCAGCAGTTCACTGACCCAGCCCCGCTCACTCCACAGCAGAAGCAGGCGATCGCCGAATACATCAGCGGCCAAGCCGACCTGCTAGCCTATTGCTGGAAGGTGGTTGAGGAGAAGCTAGCGGGTAAGGCGGAGGAGTCGCACCGCTGCGCGGTATCGAGTCTGTACATTGCAGCGAGCCGTAAGTTCAATCTCTAGGTTTGTCTGAGCGAAGGCCCTGGTTAGATGTCGGGGCCTTCGCTCCCTGTCCAGCAGACAGGTCTGACTTTAAATCAAACGATCCTCTGCCGCCAGCCAGCCGCCCAGGCGCTAAGGGCAATGCGAGCAGGGGACCCGGCGTCAAGGCTGGAGCGCCAGCGGAAAGCGAAGCGGGCCTTGATGCTGGGGTGAGCATGGCAGCATTTACAGCAGCGGCTCGGTGGCGGCAGCTTCGGATAGGTCTTTGGTTTCTAGAAGGTGGGTAGATAGGCGATACAAGTCTTTGGCACCGCCAGCGCGATCGCCTCTCAGGAAAAAGGGGCCGAAGCCCCACAAACGCTAGAGCGGCACCTGGAGCCGACTGCCTCGCGAAGCCCAACCTAGCCGTACTGGGGTTTGAGTAGTAGCGGAACAGAAACCTGCGCTAAGGCTAGACCCGTTACCACGCTTAGCTTCCAGCCTAGTAAAAAGGCTCATTCGGGTCATCAGAGTTCCTCAATGGTCTGAAGCCGCCAGCTTTGAGCGCCTCAGCCAGCTCGAAGTAATAGCGACCGAGCATATTGATGTGGATGTGCCCCAGGGGCGACAACCGAGCAATGTCGTCAGAATCGATCTCTAAGCCCTGTGCGCGGAGGTGGTCAAGCGCTCTATCCATGTACAAGGTGTTCCAGAGAATGACGGCATTGGTGACTAAGCCCAGCGCATTAAGCTGATCTTCCTGGCCCTCACGATAGCGCTGGCGAATCTCCCCCTTGTTGCCATGACAGATCGCTCTAGCTAGACTATGCCGCCCCTCCCCCCGATTGAGCTGAATCAGAATTCGACGCCGATACGCCTCATCATCAATGTAGTTCAGTAGATACAGCGTCTTGGCCACCCGGCCCAGCTCCCCAATCGCCTTGCCTAACGTAGAAGGCTTACGGCCCTTTTGCAGCACCCGCATAATCTCAAGGGCACTGACCTTGCCGAGCTTGAGCGACCCAGCCACTCGCAGCATGTCATCCCACAAGTTTTCAATCAGATGCACCTTTACCTTCTGCCGAGCTATTCCATCTAGAACGCCATAGTCAGCCTTTGGGTCGAGTCGCCAAAACCGTGCTGCGCCAGTGTCCGCTAGACGCGGGCTGAACTGATAACCCAGCAGCCAGAAAAGACCAAAGACAATATCGCTGTAGCCAGCGGTATCCGTCATTAGTTCGCGCGGCCTCAGCCCCGTCCGCTGCTCCAGCAGCCCGACGAGCACCACCAAAGAATCTCTCAACGTCCCGGTCACCACCAATCCATGAAAGCCAGCAAACAGATTTGAGACAAAATTGTAGTAGGTGATGCCCCGGCCACTGTTGAAATACTTGCGATTGGGACCAGAATTTAATGTCTTCACCGGCACCACAAACCGTAGACCATCGGCAGAAGCGACCTCTCC
>JBARYO010000854.1:0-7740 GCA_049647905.1 Elainellaceae cyanobacterium
CACAACAGCTGTGCCGCCTGTCGTCCCAAAATCCGCCGCCCCTGAGCCGGAAGGCCCACGGTAAATCGAACCTCAACACCACCATCGTCTGCAATCACGACAGCGCTGCGCTCCAAAATAGCCTGTCCCGCTGGTGCGATGGCAATCACGTTGCTGTGACCACTCCCCCGACGCTGCATAACCCCTGAAGCCATCCGGTTCGCAGCCGCTCGATGAAACTGCCGCGCCAGAAAATCCCTCAGGGCGATTTGCCGACTGCGGGTGGCGTAGCAATCTGGAGGGATTTGGGCGATCGCAGTGGGTATCTGGATGCGGACCCGACTGGGGGCCGCGAAGGGATCCCCTTGGACCCAGTCGACCTGAAGAACCAATCGGGGAAAGGCATAGGAGCCCCGCAGCTGTTTGTAGGCTCCGTAGCTCTGACCATCGAGGCTATGGAGGCGATCGCGTAGGTCTTTGTCATCATGTGGCATCGATCTTAAAAAGTCTCATTTAGGCTGGGGCATAGTTTTGGCTGGATACCGCTACGGCTGAAGCGATCGCGGCTAGACCTGGTGCCCAAAGTAGCACTCCCAAAACAGTGCCTATTTTAGTTAAACTCACTATAATTGGAGCAAGTATTTTTCCGTGGCCATCCACTGTGCTGTGGCGATTTAGGCTTACTAGCATGCATTGTCACCTTCTGTTTTCCCCAAGCCGGTATGGATGACTCTCTTACCCTATCGCCTGCAGACTATGGTTTACTCACCGACCTGTATGAGTTAACCATGACGGCCTGCTACGTCGGCGAAAACATCCACCAGCACACCGCAAGTTTTGAAGTTTTTGTCCGCAACCTCCCTGAAGGATTTGGTTATTTGATTGCCGCTGGACTAGAGCAGGTCATGGACTATTTGGCTCACCTGCAGTTCACCGCAGGACAGCTCAACAGCCTCCGCGATACCAAAATCTTTGCCCATGCGCCAGAACAGTTCTGGTCTTTGCTAGAGCAAGCCACCTTCACCGGAGATGTCTGGGCCGTCCCTGAAGGCACTGCTGTTTTTGCCTACGAGCCGCTGCTGCGGGTGGATGCGCCTCTTTGGCAAGCCCAGCTTCTCGAAACCTACCTGCTCAACACCATCAATTACCAGACCTTGGTCACAACAAGAGCCGCCCAAATCCGAGACGCGGCAGGAGATACTGCCCAGATCTTAGAATTTGGTAGCCGCCGCGCCTTTAGTCCCCAAGCCTCGCTGTGGGCGGCCCGAGCTGCGATCGCAGGCGGCATGAACGCCACATCAAATGTCCTGGCAGCGCTGAAGCTGGGTCAAACCCCCAGCGGCACCATGGCCCACGCCCTAGTGATGGCGATTTCGGCCCTCAGGAAGAGTGAAGACGCGGCGTTTACGGCATTTCTGAAGTATTTCCCAGGGTCAGCGCTGTTAATTGACACCTACGACACCCTAGACGCCATCGATCGCCTCGCACAGCAGGCTGACGCTGGGATGGAAATTAAGGCGGTTCGGCTCGATTCAGGGGATTTGGTGGCCCTATCCCAAGCCGTGCGATCGCGTCTCCCCCAGGTATCGATCCTTGCTAGTGGGGATCTAGATGCGGCAGAAATTGCCAGGCTGCGTCAGGCTGGCGCTGCCCTCGATGGTTACGGCGTAGGAACGAAGCTGGTGACCGGCGACCCTGTCAATGGAGTCTATAAATTGGTTGAGGTTAATGGTATTCCAACGATGAAGGGTTCCGATGGAAAATCGACCTGGCCGGGTCGTAAGCAGGTCTTCCGTCGTATTAACGAAAACGGGCAGCTCCAGCAAGACCAGTTGGGGCTGGCCCAGGAGACTTGTGAGGCGGGCGAAGTCCCCCTACTAAGCCTTGTGGTGCAGGCGGGCCAGAGGACTCAGGCCCCAGAATCACTGGAGCAGATTGCAGCACGAACCCGGTGGTCTGTGCGATCGCTCCCCCAAGAGCTACGGCGACCCAAACGGCCAGAGTCCTTCTCTCCAGTTATTTCCAAAGCGCTCCAGACTATGGCTCGTGAAACTCAGCGTAGGATTAGTGCTCTGTCCAGCTAGACGCCAGCGCGTACCCCAAACCTCTCATCGACATCTACCCATCACCGCTATGACTTCGATTGCCCTCTTTGGTAGCAGCGCCGATCCTCCCACCGCAGGACATCAGCAGATCTTGAAGTGGCTCTCGTACCGCTTCGACATCGTCATCGCTTGGGCATCCGATAATCCATTCAAGCAGCACCAAACGCCAATCTCTCACAGGGCCTCAATGCTTCGGCTTTTGATCGCTGACATTGAGCCCCATCGCCAGAACATCCGCTGTGAGCAAGACTTGAGCAACCCCAAAACTATCATTACCGTTCAGTCCGCGCGGCAGCGGTATCAGGGGGCTGATTTCACGTTGGCCGTCGGGTCAGACTTGATCGACCAGCTGCCCAATTGGTATCACGTCCAGGCGCTGCTAAATCAAACGAGCTTGCTGATTTTTCCACGTCCTGGCTATCCCATTCATTCTAGCCAGATCGCACGTCTGCGAGACATTGGAGCCCAAGTAGAACTCGCCGACATTACTGGCTTACCCGTATCGTCGTCTGCCTATCGGCAAGACGGTGATACCAGAGCTATTACACCCCATGTTGAGGCGTATATCCATCAAGAGCATTTGTACACATGTCACGACATTCCACTGACCTAGCCGAGTGCCCGACAGCTGTTACTGTTGGTGTCGAAAGCGTGATTTTCGCGGTGGATATCGTCCGCGGGCACCTTCTCGTCCTACTTATCACCCAGCAGAGCAGAGGTTGCCAGCCACTGTGGAGCCTTCCTCGCACGCTAGTGTACGTCGGTGAATCGTTAGAGGCTGCAGCCTATCGCGTGCTATCTGCAAAAATTCACGCGGATAACCTGTACCTAGAACAGCTCTACACCTTTGATGACTTTAACGACTCTGGCTCCGAAGACAAGGCCATAGCGCTTAGGCAACCGACATTATCCGTCAGCTATTTCGCCCTGGTTAGGATCGCTGAGGCTAGACTAATCGATGACGATCCCAATTGCATCCAGTGGTGCCCTTTTGATCAAGTTCCAAACCTGGCATTTAATCACAACAAAATTCTGAGCTACGGCTATCGCCGCCTGCGCAACAAACTGGAATACAGTCCAGTTGCGTTTGATGTCTTGCCCCAAACGTTCACCCTAGGCGATCTGTATCAGCTCTACAGCACGGTATTAGGCGAACAATTTTCAGACTACTCTAACTTTCGCGCCCGTCTCCTGAAGCTTGGTTTTCTCACCAATACCGGCCTCAAGGCGTCGCGCGGTGCAGGACGGCCCGCTAGTCTGTATCGATTCGATCCAGAGAAATTCGCGCCTCTCAAGGATAAGCCTCTGGTATTTGTGTAGCGGTGCTTGGTGCTTGTCTACCGGCACTGACAACCAAACGAGTCCAAGCTCAATTGCCCCGGCCCGATGATTACTTTACCCCTATCACTTCAACCTCTATGAAACTTGCGATCGCTCAGCTCAACCCCACCATTGGCGATCTCCCAGGCAACGCCGCCAAGATTCGTGACGCGGCGGGTCAGGCCGCTGATGCCGGAGCGCAAGTTCTGATCACGCCGGAGATGTCCATCTCAGGGTATCCTCCCCAAGACTTACTGTTGCGGCCTGGATTCGTTGCCGCCATGGCACAGCAGATCGACGATCTCGCACATCAGCTTCCTCTCGAACTGTATGTGCTGGTTGGATACGCACAGCTGAACCCCCAAGCTGAGACTAACGGCGAAAAGCCTCTGTTCAACAGCGTGGCTCTGCTGCACCAAGGGCAAAACCAAATGCAGTTCCATAAGCAACTGCTGCCCACCTATGACGTGTTTGATGACCAGCGCTATTTTGCGTCTGCATCCGGAAACAATCTGCTGAACATTGACGGCACAATCCTGGGAATTACAGTCTGTGAGGATGTCTGGAACGACGAATCGTTTTGGGGGCGGCGCAGCTATAGCCGCAATCCATTAACGGATTTAGTTGCACGGGGCGCCGAGCTAATCATTAATATATCGGGTTCGCCCTACAGCCTTGGCAAACAGCGGCTGCGGGAGGCGATGCTGGGTCACGCCGCGACAAGGCACGGTAGCCCTATTCTCTATGTCAATCAGGTGGGGGGGAATGACGACCTGATCTTCGACGGCAGCAGCGTTGGCATCAACCCTGGTGACGACGACAATATTGCCTGCCGCGCTAAAGCCTTTGCTCCAGACTTCCTCGTCGTAGACTTTGACCCACAAACGAAAATCCTCAGATCGACTACTGTTCATCCTCTAGCCAGCAGCGAGGCGGCTGAGCTGTGGGCAGCCCTGATTCTGGGGGTCAAAGACTATGTGCGAAAATGCGGATTCTCAAAAGTACTGCTGGGGCTGAGCGGCGGCATTGATTCGGCCTTAGTGGCAGCGATCGCGGCGGCTGCAGTCGGCTCTGACAACGTGTTAGGCATCCTGATGCCTTCCCCCTACAGCTCAGACCATTCGGTTAGCGACGCTCAGCAGTTGGCCAAGAACTTAGGCATTCGCACCGAGACGTTGCCTATCAAATCGCTAATGCAAGGCTATGACTATGCCCTCAGCAGCCTGTTCGCCAATACTGAGTTTGGCGTAGCCGAAGAGAATCTGCAGTCTCGCATTCGCGGCAATCTGTTAATGGCGCTATCAAATAAGTTCGGCTACCTCCTGCTTTCCACCGGAAATAAGTCAGAGATGGCTGTGGGCTACTGCACCCTCTATGGTGATATGAATGGTGGCCTCGCTGTGATTGCAGACGTGCCTAAGACTAAGGTCTATGCAATTTGCCACTGGCTGAATCAGTGTCAGGGTGAGCCTTTAGGTCAGTTTGTACCCCAGGGCGAGGAGATTATTCCTTCGGCAATTCTTGAGAAAGCCCCTAGCGCGGAGCTGAAGCCTGGGCAGGTAGACCAGGATTCACTGCCCAGCTACGAGGTGCTAGACGACATTCTCGATCGCTTGATTCTATACCACCAATCTATAGGGGAAATTGAGGCAGCAGGGCACGACAGATCAGTCATCCATCGAGTTACCCAACTGCTGACCAGAGCCGAGTTTAAGCGGCGACAGGCTCCACCAGGTCTCAAAGTCACCGACCGGGCCTTTGGCACTGGCTGGCGCATGCCGATCGCCAGCCGCGTTAGATATAGTTAGCCGTCTAGCTTTTTCTTCAGAAGCTGATTGGTAAGTTTTGGGTCAGCCTTACCCCGCGACTGCTTCATCACCTGGCCGACAAAGAAGCCGAGCAGTTTGGTCTTACCGCCACGATACTTTTCTAGTTCGTCCGGGTGAGCTGCAATCACCTCTTCAATGATTGGCTCAATCGCGCTTGGATCAGAGACCTGAACCAAGCCTTTCTTTTCGACTAATGCCTTCGGTGAGCCCCCCTGCTCCAGCAGCTCTGGCAGGATATCCTTGCCGATTTTGTTGCTGATGGTGCTTTTTTCGATCAGGCCAACAAGCTCAGCTAAATGTTCTGGCGTGAGAGCCAAGTCAGTAACCGCCTGTTTGGTCTTGTTGAGATGAGCCCCGATATCTTGGGTGATCCAGTTGGCAACCAGTTTTGTACTACCACCGGCAGCTACAGCAGACTCAAAATACTCAGCGATCTCGGCGTCATCAGTCAGCACACGGGCGTCATAGGCCGAAAGCTCTAGCTCGCCTTCGTAACGCTGCCGCTTCTGCGCCGGTAGCTCTGGTAACTCAGATCGCCACTGGCCCATCTGCTGCTCAGAAACCTCAATGGGTCCAAGGTCGGGTTCGGGAAAGTAGCGGTAGTCGCTAGCCCCCTCTTTGACCCGCATGGTAAACGTCTGCTGAGACGACTCATCCCATAGCCGCGTCTCCTGAATAATCTCCTCGCCTGCTTCCACTGCCGCAATCTGCCGCTCAATCTCAAAGTCAATGGCGCGGGCGATCGCGTTGAACGAGTTCATGTTCTTGATTTCGACCTTAGTGCCGAATCTTTCTCGACCCACAGGACGGACCGAAATATTCACGTCGCAGCGCAGCGATCCTTCCTGCATGTTGCCGTCGCTGACACCTAAGTAGCGCACAATACGTCGCAGCTCTTGAGCGTACTCTGCGGCCTCTTCACCGGATCGTAGGTCTGGCTCAGAAACAATCTCTATCAGAGGCACTCCGGCACGGTTGTAGTCTACTAAGGAAAACGTGGAGCCCGCCAGGCGATCGCTACCGCCGTGAACCAGCTTACCGGCGTCCTCTTCCATGTGCAGGCGTGTTACCCCAATGCGCTTGCGCTTTGGAGTGCCATCACTGTCTGTCAACTCAATCTCTAGCCAGCCATGCTCCGCTATAGGCAAATCGTACTGGGAAATCTGGTAGTTCTTTGGCAAATCGGGGTAAAAGTATTGCTTGCGGTCAAACTTACTGTAGGGCGCAATCTGACAGTTCAGCGCTAATCCCGCTTTGACAGCATATTCCAGTACTTTTTGGTTGAGAACTGGCAACACACCCGGTAACCCCATGCAGATGGGATCAATATTTGTATTAGGAGATGCCCCGAACGCTGTAGAGCTGTTGGAGAAGATTTTAGTTTCTGTACTGAGCTGGCAGTGCGTTTCCAGACCAATAATCGCTTCGTATTGAGTCTTGGCAGGGGCAGCAGTTGTCATAGGTATCTCTGAGCTGAGGTCGGCAAACCTATATTATAACTTTCCGCTCTCGCTCCTTTAGACTTTGTCAACAGGCTGCTAATGCCCCATACGCGATGGAAATCAGGATGCGGTAGCTGTTTCGGCCTCAGATTCAGACACCCCAGATTCAGATATATCACCGACAGTAGGATCCAGCCCTCGAATCACGTCTAGATCAATGTCTAGCACCGTCATTGATAGGCCGGCTTTGGGCTTGCCGTCGCCATTTGAGATGTAGGGCTGAGGCTCGATGCTGCCCGTGCAGATAATTAGGGAGCCTTTGGTCATGTAGTTTAGCTTTCGCCAAGCCGCAGAGCTTTCCCAAACATTGAGGGACACCGTAAAAGACTCTTTGCGAGCGCGTAGCTTCTGAGCATAGAGCGTAGCAGTGGCCACTTGAGCGCGATCGCCGCTACGAAGGTCAACGGTTTTCACCTCAGCGTCAGCAGCGAGATTACCGCTGACAATCCACTTATTTAAGCCTGCACTAGCCATTGTGATGCTCCTAATAGCTGGGTTTCCACATTCAGGATTCCCAAAAAGCAAAGGCTCTACCAGTTCTTACCGGTAGAGCCTTTGCATAATATTCACCTGGCATCGAGCTATTTTCCCGCGGGGCTACCCCCAAAGTATCTTCGCCGCTGCAATGTTTCACACCTGAGTTCGGGATGGGTCAGAGTGGTTCCACCGCGCCATAGACACCAGAAGAGCTGATGAGCACATTTCAGATTGTAATGAGCCCTGAGGACTGCACAGAAGTAACGATAATACCGAATGTTGAGGTCAAGCCCTCGGTCTGTTAGTACGTCTCGGCTACATGCATTACTGCACTTCCACCTAACGCCTATCAACGGGTGTTCTTCCCGTGACCTTACTTGGTTGACCCAATGAGAGCACTCATCTTGAGGTGGGCTTCCCACTTAGATGCTTTCAGCGGTTATCCGCTCCGCACTTGGCTACCCTGCGTTTACCGTTGGCACGATAACAGGTACACCAGCGGTGCGTTCTTCCCGGTCCTCTCGTACT
>JBARYO010000855.1:0-1791 GCA_049647905.1 Elainellaceae cyanobacterium
ATACCCGCGTCTCATTGGCGCTGCCGTTCAGCTTGACCACGTGAGTACCCTGCAGTGCTTCAGTCAGCGGCGTCTGCCAGGTCACCTTGTCATGGATACTAGCGGCGATCGCCAAATCATACTCAGCGCGGTAGGGCAACGTCGCCAGCGCCCCAAGTAAGAGCTGTAAGCCATAGCGAACTTTGCCGTCGCGCTCTGCCACAACTTCGATGCGGCCCTTGGGGTCATGCTGGTATGCCGCGTATCCTGTCAAAAAACGCTTGCCGATTAGGTCAGAGCGAGTGCCGTTGACGTATTCAACAAGCCCGCCGTCGTCGCGTGATGGGGCTTCAACATGGCCAAAAACATAGGAGCAATAGCTAGGTTGCTCGCTGGGTTTTAGCCCCGGCAGCACAACCTGAGTACTGGCGTTGCCCACGTCTAGCCCCGTTGCCAGAGATAGCCCGGTGTCAGTCATTTTGTGGCCTGCAGTTGGCAGGCGTGAAGGGATAGCAATCATTCTGGTGTCCTTAAAGCTAGTGGATGTCTTTTGCTGGCGCGTTCGTGTCGGTGTTGCGCCATCTCATGACACCTATGCTAGACTATGAGTAATAAATTAGCAACATATTGATTGCTTAAATTCATCTGAATATTGCTGTTAATGGTCTAAAGATATTTATGCCTTACTATTTGGGAGTAGATGCGTGACAAAGCCTGTGAGTAGACGTGTAATGCTGACGCTGCCTGACACAGTGGCGGCTGATCTGGAACGATGGGCAGATAGTCAGGGGCGAGCGATCGCTAACTTGGCTGGCTTCATTGTTGAGACGGCTGTAGTTCAAGCTAAAGACCGAGGCGACATCCCTCCAGCGCAGACACCCGAATCCACACCAAAGTGAGGCGATCGCCATGACGGACACAATTACCCGCGACGAATTCGAGACCGTAAAGGAGCTGCTGGCCAGCGCGGCCCGCTATGGCGAGTCAGCCAACCGGCAGATAGAACAACTATCGGCCCAGCAACAGCAGACACAGCGGCAGCTTGACCAGGGGCAGGCCCAACAGGACCGAACCCAGCAGCAGCTTGACCAGCTAGCGCAGCGAGTAGACAGCTTCATTTTTGAGGCGCAGCGGCTGTTTACCCAGCAGCAGACAACTATTAACCGGCTAGACGCCATGGTTACCCGCTATGACGGGGTGCTCGCCTATCTGATGCGAAAAGACGACCAGAGGGGCACCGATGACTAGCGATCGCACGATGACATTGAGCCGATGGCAGAGGTTGGGGTAATGGACAAGTTAATGAGACGGTCATACCGCTATTCCTTCAAGTGGACTGATGGCCGATCAAAACAAGGCTACTTGGAAAGAAGCTTTGG
The DNA here is from genome assembly GCA_049647905.1 of Elainellaceae cyanobacterium. Taxonomy (GTDB): domain Bacteria; phylum Cyanobacteriota; class Cyanobacteriia; order CAKZMO01; family CAKZMO01; genus JBCCAG01. Next base: position 1,359 of record JBARYO010000855.1, read on the forward strand.
CCCCAGCGATCGCGGGTAGGTGGCTAATGCTATTTGACCCAGAGCGCAAAACCCAAATCGACACCGATGAACGGGTGCTGACCTCTGACCCACGCCGAGCCGCAAAGCTGTGTGAGGACATCGCAGAGCAGGAGCGGAAGCGCGGAGAAGTGATCGAGCTAAAAGGTGTTAGGCCGTCGAAGTCTGGCAAGACCCACAACTGTATCTTTGAAAGGGAGATTCAAGAATGAACCACCAACTAGGTACCGACTTCTATACAGAGCAGGAGACGCGCTTACGTAGCGATTGGGGCGATGCCATCTGTGACCAGGTAATGACGCTACCCGATGACGATGAAGAGCAAGAGCGGGCTATCAAGACTGTTGCTGTAGGTGGCGACCGCTCGAATACTGAGCGCATTTTCCTGACGTTTCAGGACAGGGCAGATGTAGAA
>JBARYO010000856.1:0-1838 GCA_049647905.1 Elainellaceae cyanobacterium
CTGAAACGTCGCATCCTGCGCCCTCGCCGTGTAAAACGAGCGAATCGTAATAAAAAAGTCGTCCGTAAAGTCCAGGCTCAAGGTCGTGTCAATCTCATCCACAAACACCACCACCGGCCCCTCCACCTCCTCCAGCAGCACATGGCGGAAAAACCGCGATAGCTTCTGCGACACCGTCAAATAGTGGTGCGCCTCCCACCACTCATACACATCGGTATCCAAAAACCGCTCCTGCGACTCCAGCTTCGCCTCAATCTCCAGCAAAAAGCCCCGATACCAGGCATCCGCCGTCACATCCTGCACCCCCACATCCGTCAGGTCCACAATTAGGGTCACCACCCCTTCGGTCGCCAGCCGCCGCGCCGTATGCACCATCAGGCTCGACTTGCCCATCTGCCGCGAAGTCAGCACATAGGCAAACACCCCCTCCTGGCAAAGCTGCAGCAGCTGCGCGTCGGCCTGCCGCTCTAAATAGATGCCCTGCCCCGCCTGGTCGGTGCCGCCCGGGGTGTAGATGTTATGTGCCTTTTGTGGCTCTACTGACTTGTCCATGTGCCTACCCATCGAGATTGATGCAAATAGAATGTGTACTGTCCGTCTTGCGATCCCCCCTGAATCCCCTTAACCAAGGGGGGTGCCGAAGGCGGGGGGATCTCCCCTCTTACGGCAAAGCGCGTCTTGGGTGGGATCTACCGCCGCAAATGCTCCTGAAAATACATCCCGTACAGCTCACACCGAGGGGCGATCGCCTGCCCATCCCGCCGCACCAGCCCCGCCCCCCGCAGCCGGAAAAACAGCCGCTCATCCGGGCAGCTGCGCTGGCGAATGATTTTTAGCAGCGCCGCCACCAGCTCCGGCTTATCGTAAACGCGAAACAGATGATAGCGTAGGTGATCGCCAAACGGGCCGCGCTCCCGCGCCGCCTGGTCAAACAGCTCTGCCGCCGTCATCCGCCCCCGCGCTACCAGATACAGCGCCTTGCGCACCAAATACGGATGGCCGTTCACCAACCCCATCAGCTGCTGCGCCTGAGCGGGCGTCAGCGTCTCGCCGTGGCGCTGGTTTAGCGCTAGCACCTGGGCCATAGAGAAATCCTCCAAATCCAGCACCTCCCCCACGTTGAAAGGCGACTGGTTCAGATCGTCAATCAGCTGATACGGCTCGGTAGAGGTCACCAGCGCCAGGTCAATCTTGCGCCACGAGTCGCTATTGGCCCGCTGGTTGTGCCAGCTGCGCAACATGCCAAAGAAATCCGTGCGGAAGGGCGTATCAAAAATGCTCTCCACCTCATCCATCGCCAGCACCAGCGACCCCGTCAGCTTCGGCAAAATGTGCCGTCGCATATAGCGGGTGCAGCGCTGGCGGTTACCCTCGGGGCGTTGCCAGTAGGCGTCCACCTCGTCCTCCAAATCCAGCGCATCGCTCAGCCACAGGCAAAACTGATAGAAAAACGCATCGGCGCTGTGCAGCGTGGTCTTGTCAAACATCTGGAAATCTAGAAACGCCACCCGCTTTCCCGCCTGCCGCGCCGCCGCCATCACCCGAATCAACAGCGAGCTTTTGCCCACCTGCCGCGCCCCTTTAATCGTCAGCGTCACCCCCCGTTCGCCAATGGTCTCTAGGGCAATGCGATCCGCCTGCCGCGCCACGTAAAACTGCGACTCCACGGTCATGGTGCCTTCCGGCAGCTCCAGCTTTTCTGGGGCTTTGGCTTGATGGGCCCTAGCTTGATGGGCTCTAGCTTGATGGGGCTGGGCGATGGGCGGCGGCGGGGCCTCAATAGGCTCCGCGTCCGGCTCCGGCGTCACCAGCTCGTCTTTCGCCGCCTGGGTCTCAAT
>JBARYO010000857.1:0-2645 GCA_049647905.1 Elainellaceae cyanobacterium
CGCTTCTTCTTCTCGGGTAATCTCAATTCCCATCGACTCAGCAACGCCGCCAAACTGCCAGGCCATGCGTTTGGTAAGCTCCAGCGCATTTAGCATTTCCGAGCCGTTGAATAGTCCTGGGTAGGCATAGGACATCAGCAGCCAGAATAGCCGCATTGAGCTTTCAGGCAATCCCCCACCCTCACGAAAGTCTTTCTGCTTTCCGTTGCGTTTGAGCGTCTGATAGTTGAGCCGCGGATGCAGAGCGCTAAACTGCCCGGAGAGCGTCGATCTGGGGCCAGGTGCGGCAGGAATTTGCCAGTGCCGCGTATTCTTGACCGCCATGTGGGCTGTGCGCAGACGCTGCTGCAGGCTACCCCACCAGGTGCCAATGTTGAGCTGCTTTCCGTAGTAGACGGCTTTTTCCGCAGGGCTAGGCAGTGGTTCCGGCGGCCAGGCGATCGCCCCTTGCGCTTCGGCCCACTGGTCTAGCTCACTTTCCGATTCGGAGGCGATTAGGGGCGGCTGATCTGGGTGACATAGAGGAACAGCAGCCCAATAGGGCTCCCAAGCATTCTGGAGCTGCTCTCGCCAGAGGTGCCGCCATTCCCAGCAGTTGTTTTGCTTGAGTAAATCTAGCTCTCGTCGGTAGACGTCAGGCGGCGCTCCCTTTGGCAAGCTCTTCTCAAATTCGGCCCACATGTCCTGCTGAGCCTTGACGCACTTTTGGTTAGAGCTGTTTAAGAAATGAACCACCTGAGAACAAACGTGGCCCTTTACTTTGTTACCTATGGTTTCCCACTCGTCCTGCAGCTTTTCTTTGAGGCTATTACCTAAAGCCGTTGCCGCCGCTTTTCCTGGCACCAGCACCGTAATCATATTAGGAAGGCCTGCCGTACTAAGGCTATTGGAGATCCTGTTATCGAAGCGCTCCACTGGCTCTCGGCCATCCCCAGTCGTGTCAAACTCGCGGGCCAAAATCTCCGCAAATTCGGGTGAGTAATTTGGGTTGCTTTTTCCTTCAATGGTTTGGAGTCGGTAGCGCTGCAGCAAAAAGGCGTCGATAATATCCTGTCCCCACAGCGAGGGCACAATTAGCGAATCGGGGCCGTATTCTTGAGCGACGTGCCAGCAGAGCCGGGTGCTGAGGTAGTGCAGTAGATACGAGCCTGCCCAAAAATCGAGGAATTTGCGGGATGACTTGATGAATTCCTGTACAGGAGAAAAACTGAAGAGCAGCAAATACGGCGTTTCTCGCTGCTTACCTGTTGACATTGCACCTGATAAGGCCGATACAGCGCTCTGGTAGCTATGGAGCGGGCAGTCTGGCAGGATGCTATGGGCTGGGTAAATGAGCCCCTGGACGTTGACTTTCGAGCAGTGTTCGGGGTAGAAGCGCCAGAACCACCAAAAGACTTTGTCAGCGTCTTCGCAGCGCTGGATATCTCCAGGAATCGGTATGTTTGGAATACTTGGCTCAGCGATCGCCTGCTGCTGACCGCTGATGGGGTGCCGAATTTCTATAGGTGGGCCGGGCTTGGCAGCTAGATTGACGCGATCTGACGATGAGCTGACCGCCTGAGCGTGATGACCACTATTCTGCCACCATTGCGCCAGTTCGCCTAGCTGGGGCTTGAGGCAGTCTAGCTGAGCGCAGATGTCTACAGCGGCTTGGCCCATACGGGGCTCAGTGGAGCGTAAGAAGGCATAGAGCTTTCGCCTGTAGTCAATTTCTGGCATCGCTATTTTAAGTAAGTTTGATCACACTTCACCCGAGGGCCGTGGCGTGCTTGACCTACGGCATTTAGGCAGAAGCGCTCAAATTTTCTCTAGAGTATTCGCACTTCTCAGTGGATATAAGGATTCTTCAGCTTCTCTTCGGGTAATTCCAGATACGCTAGATATTGACGCTTCAGGCCAGAATGTTGTTGGTAGCTCGATGTCGCTTAGAGGGTGTTTGAAAAGTAAGAAAGCCTCCACGGCGGTAGTCTGTCAGTACAAGAAAACTCTGATAAGGCCATGGAAGCAACATACAAATCCTACCCGAGTAACCTCAGCGATGGGTGCTGGACTTGCTTGTGCCCGTATCTGCCAGCAGCAAAGCCCGGTGGTCGTCCCCGCAGCGTTAACTTGAGGGCGGTGCTTGATGCCATTTTCTACGTATTGCGCTCAGGCTGCGCTTGGCGGATGATTCCTGGAGACTTGTCGGCGTGGCAGACGGTATATACCTACTTCTGCAGTTGGCAGAGAGCCGGGGTATGGGAGCGCATCAACCGCTACTTGAGGGAGTGGGTCAGACGTAAGGCGAACCGTAGAGCCAGTCCTAGCGCCGCTATCATCGACTCTCAGTCGGCCAAGATTGGCTGTCTTACGAGCAACAGTTGCGGGTTTGACGGCGGCAAGAAGGTCAAGGGGCGCAAACGCCACATTCTAGTCGATACGCCGGGTCTTGTCATTCTGGTAGTTGTCACTGCTGTGTTAGGCGACAGTGGAATAGGGCTCTTCCCAGCTTTTGGTGATCAGCCGGGATGTATACGGGGAGGGGGGCAGAGAGATTTTGTATTAGGGCAGGGAAGCGATCGCCCTCAAGCTTCCTGCCAGGCCCTGCGTCGCTTTCTAGCCCTCAAGCTCCTGCTGTCGCGATCGCCTTCAACCCATTCCTACAC
>JBARYO010000858.1:0-1903 GCA_049647905.1 Elainellaceae cyanobacterium
CCTATGCGCTGCAGCCCTACTACCGTGAAAGCCGACGGCTGCAGGGCCTGGTGACGGTATGTGAGCAGGATATTTTGCCAGCACCAGGTGGCATCGCAGCAGCGCTGCCGGTTGACGCCAACAACAACATCGAAAGTATCGCCGTCGGCAACTACCCTAACGATCACCACTACGCTGGCGACAGGTTTCTCCTCGCCAGCAAAACCATGGGCTGGGGTGGCCGCACCGTGGGCACCCCCTTCTCAATTCCCTACCGCGCCCTTGTGCCACAAGATGTGGATGGCCTACTGGTTGCCGAGAAGAATATTTCGGTATCCCACATCGCTAATGGGGCGACACGGCTGCAGCCTGTGGTGTTGGGCATTGGCCAAGCGGCGGGTATGGCGGCGGCCCTGTGCTGTAGGCATCACTGCCAGCCGAGGGACCTGCCCGTGCGATCGCTGCAGGAAGCACTATTGACCGACAAAACGGCCCCTGCCGCTGTGATACCGTTGCTCAACCGCATCCCCCAAGATCCCCAGTGGTTGCAGCAGCAGCGCGATGTGCTGGCCTATCCAGAGCGCTATCGGCCAATGGCGGGGCTGAGCGGACCTGAGATTGGAGGATCTCAGTTGCGATCGCCACAGGCCCTGTCCATCGCGGGGCAGCTGCGAAAGTGCAAGGTGTCGGAGTATGGCTTAGTGACCTATAGCTTAGTGACTAATGCCGATTCGAAGCCTGTGACGCTGATTACTCTGGTGCCCTGGATCAACGCCCAGCTTCAGCAGCTGCCCGATGGCGCTGCGGTGACGGTAGCAGGCCAGCACAATGAGTCTGGTGGGTGGTTTGTGGTGGCAGATCTGCGGCAGCAATGAGCCCCCTCGAAGCAGTATTGGACGGCTCACGTCATAACTTCCTCAAGTTTTTTCCTTACGGTGAGACTCAACGCATAATCGTTACTTCGCTGGAGGAGAAACCCTCACAATGAATATCACATGGAAACCGCTGAGATGGTGGATAGTCGCTCTGCTGGCCCTGTTCCTTACGTTTTGGGCCAGCGGCGGTTACGCACCTGTGCAGGCTGACGAGATGCACCAGGATACCTTCAAGCTAGGGGGCGACGTCATCATCGCCGAGACTCAAACCGTAGAAAATGCCTTCACCATTGGGGGAGACCTCACCGTAGAGCCTAACGCTGTCGTCCAAGGTGATGCCTTCGCCATCGGGGGCACCGTCAGGCTGCAGGAAAATGCTCAGGTGAAGGGCAATGCATTTGCCATTGGAGGGCGCTTAGTTCGGGCCGAGACTGCTGCGGTCGATGGCAGCGAATTTACGGCATTAGAAGGGGCGAGCGGCCTATTTGAGCGCTTCGGCATCATCGGCACCCTCTATCTAGCCAATGTGGCTTTCTGGCTCGCCAGCTTTGCTGTGGGGGCGATCGCAGGCTTGTTGGTTTTGCTGCTGCTGCCTGGACATGTGGAGGCGATCGCCTTGGCCATTCATGATCGTCCCCTAACCAGCCTCGTCTACGGCATTGGGGGGGTCGCCAGCCTTACCGTACTGACTGTACTGACGGCAGGTAGCGCCCTAGGCGCGATTGCAATGCCGTTGGCCAATTTGGTGGCCATTCTCACCGCGCTGCTGGGCGGCATTGCCGTTTGCGTCTGGCTGGGTCAGCAGCTCCAGCGCAAGCCCGGTCGCTATTTTCGCCACTTTTGGGTTGGCCTGCTGGTACTGTTCGTCATTAGTCTGATTCCAATGGTAGGCGGACTCTTAGTGAGCCTGCTCTGTCTGTTTGGCTTTGGCGCTACCCTGCTGGTGCGTTATGGTACCCGCCATGCAACAGATACCGCCCTCACCTTAGACCGTCTCGAACATCAGCCTGAATGATTTGAGCGTGATAATTCTTTTCGGGAACTAACAC
>JBARYO010000859.1:0-8768 GCA_049647905.1 Elainellaceae cyanobacterium
CCCAATGTACGACGAAGGCTATATGAGCGTAGGCGACTGGCACTCTAGCCGTCCTATAACAGCTGCAGATGTTGACGCCCGCGACACGCGCTTCCATGGCGTCAAACAGGAATGTGGGCTGCATCTACCGAAGACGGTGGGCGAAGCAGAGAGTCTAGACTCTAGCGCGCTTTAGCGCCAGACTCTAAAGCAGCAGCGAGCTGTTTGCGGAGCTGGTCGGGATGCTCTAGCAGATAAGATTGGGCCACTTCTTCTTGTTTACCAGAAGCCAGCCATTTAAGCTGGGCGCTACCGCTTTCCGCCTCGGCGTCGCCGATTGTCAGGCAGGCGATCGCACCACTTCGATCGGCTCGCTTGAGCTGCTTACCAAAGGCGCTGCCGGTGACGTCAAGCTCCGCCGCAAAGCCAGACTGGCGAAGGCCATAGGCCAGGGTGAGCGCCTGAGCCTCGGCGCGATCGCCCCGCGAAACAATGTAGAACTCTTGCGAAGGCACCACCGTAGTCCCATCCTGCTGAAGCAACAAAATCAATCGCTCCATGCCACTAGCCCACCCAACAGCGGCAGTATCGGGACCACCAAGCTGCGTGACAAGGCCATCATAGCGGCCACCGGCACAGACCGTCGCTTGGGCACCGAGGGCATCAGATTGAATCTCAAACACGGTGTGGGTATAGTAGTCGAGGCCGCGTACGAGCTGCGAATCTAGCCGATAGGCAATGCCCAGATCCTGCAACAGCTGCTGGATCTGCTCAAACCGTTGTCGGGAGGCGTCGCTGAGGTGCTCGTGCAGACTAGGCGCGGCCTGCAAGATTTCCTGCGTTCGCTCGTGCTTAGAATCCAGAATTCGCAGCGGGTTACGGTCTAGGCGATCTTGCGAATCGGCATCAAGGTCAGCTTTGTGGGGCGTCAGATAGCTCACCAGAGTATCACGATAGCGCTGGCGATCGCTGAGGTCGCCAATGGAGTTGAACACCAGCGTCAGCTCATCAAGCCCTAGCGCTTGGAGGAATTGACTGGCTAGAGCAATCACCTCGGCATCGACCCGCGGCGAATCACTGCCCAGCACCTCAACACCAACTTGGTGAAACTGGCGCTGACGTCCAGCCTGGGGTCGCTCATAGCGAAACATGGGGCCAAGGTACCAAAGCCGCTGCAGTCCTTGGGCATAGAGACTGTGCTCGATAAAGGCTCGAACCACACTGGCGGTATTTTCCGGTCGCAGCGTCAAGGAGCGATCGCCGCGATCGCTAAAGGTATACATTTCTTTCCCGACGACGTCTGTCGCTTCGCCGATGCTGCGCTCGAACAGGTCAGTCTGCTCGAAGATTGGGGTTCGGATCTCTCGATACGCTGCCCTAGTTAGAATGTCACGGGCCGTCGCTTCGACGCGATGCCAGTAGGCGATGTCGCCAGGCAAAATATCCTTAGTGCCGCGAACCGCTTTGACCATATCTATCCCATTCCTGAAGTAATACAAAATGCGCTTTGATCCCGTGCAAGCGCTAGGGTGCAAGCGCTAAGTGTCGATTAGCTCCCACGCGCCATAGCGAGTACCGTAGTACTGCAAAATAGCTTCGACTTGCTGCCAAATGGCCTGGTCTATATCTGGCGCGCCGCTGATTCTGAGGCCACCAGCCTGACTGTCGGAATAGCGGAACGTTGCTGCCGACTGCGCCAGAAGCTCAGCGTTGATGCTTAGACATTGGCGCAAGTGAGCGCAGATCTCCCGGTATACCGCTAGGGGAAGCCCAGAGCATTGGAGATCGACGTAAGCTTGTGAGGTGAGCTGCGACAGGATTGTCGCTGGAAGTCGCTGAATCATGGGTTGAGCGGCGTACCGATATCAGAAGCAGGCTCAGCAAGCGACGCGTCAGTACCTATGGGCAACGTACAGCAGTTGACCTGATCTAGACACACCTTGCCCCACCTACGAGCCCAGCGCACCAGTTCAACCCGGTTGCCGGTGGATGTTTTCGTCAAGATATTGCTGACGTGGTTGTCGACCGTGCGCTTGCTGATGTCTAGTTTCTCAGCGACCTCCTGGTTTGTTAAACCAACCGTCACTAGCTCAACAATCTGCAGCTCCCGCTCAGACAGCGCCGTTTCTTTATCGATTCCGCCTGCCATTCCCACTTACATATCCTGTATTTGTACCTATCATTTCCTTATTCTAAAGGCTTATCTGACTGATATCGCATGAGATAGTTAACCGCTTTGGACTTGTTTAATGGTCAAGTTACCATAGAGTTATGGCACAAACCGTCGATGTCCTTGGCACCCCACATACTTACGAGCTGACGGCATCTACCGATGGCGTTTGTCTTGTGTTTGTTCATGGCTGGCTACTCAGTCGTGAATACTGGCGACCCCTTGTCTCCCAGCTGCAAGAGTATCCCTGCCTGCTCTACGACCTACGGGGGTTTGGCACCTCTCAACTGGCAGAGCGTACCTTCAGCGATCGCAGCGATGGCGCTTCAGCCCCTGAAGTCCATGCTGCCCTGGTCTCTGAGGCTGCCGATGCTAGCCATCATGATGCGTCATCCCATTGGCAGAGCAAGCCATCATCACCAGTATCCTGTCAGACGGCGATCGCAGCATCGCCCTATTCTCCTGCCGCCTATGCACAAGATCTGACCCATCTTTTGAAGTCGCTTGGTATCGAAAAGGCTTGGGTGATTGGACATTCCCTGGGTGGCAGCATTGGTCTCTGGAGTGCGTTTCAGTCACCTGAACGGATCTGCGGCTGTATTTGTGTTAACTCAGGTGGCGGCATTTATCTGAAAGAGGAATTTGAGAAATTTCGCAACGTCGGGCGGCAGCTGGTCCGCTTTCGTCCGCAGTGGCTAGGGAAACTACCCCTGCTAGATATCGCAATGGCTCGAATGAATGTCGCTCAACCACTGCAGCGACAGTGGGGTCGTCGTCGACTTTTGGATCTGTTGGCTGCCCAACCAGAGGCAGCATTGGGGTCGCTACTAGACTCCACGACCGAAGAGGAAGTGCACCAGTTGCCCCACGTCGTCTCTCACTTGACGCAGCCGGCCTATTTTGTTGCTGGTGATAGAGACGACATTATGGAACCCCAGTATGTCAATCATCTTGCTAGTTTTCACCACCTGTTTAGGGAGACGGGGCAGAATGTGGTTGAGTTGGAGAACTGTGGTCATTTCGCTATGATCGAGCAGCCTGAGCGGCTAGCGGCGACAATCAAATCCATTCTGGGACAGCACAGCGACATCGCGGCTTAGGTCATTCACCCCAGTCGGATTGTTCTAGCACCAGGTCTGACCCAAAGGAATTGGACCTGAGTCCAGTTCTGTCCAATGCCTAGAAAAATACGTCGTTTCGTCGCACAATAAATAGTATCAACGTAGTACCGACAACCTTTTAGGGGAATATTGATATGGACTGGCGCATTGTGGTTGTACTATCTCCACTTATTTTGGCAGCTAGCTGGGCCGCATTTAACATTGGACGGGCGGCAATAGGTCAGTTCCGTGGTTTTATCGACCGCTAACCGTCAGCCACTGGCGGGGCTTGGCGTTGTAGCAGCGCTGCTCTACGTGGCGAGGAAGCGATTTTCAAAGGGAGGGGGCAAAGCTGCCGTCTCCCTTTACCTTCGCTATACCTGTGCTACTGCGATCGCATTCCATTGAGATCGAGCAAAAACGGCAGACTCGACGAGCCGTCGCCCATTACCAGCACCCGTGGCATGCGTGAGCCACCCGAACGCCACGCCTCAATAGCTTCCTTCTGAAGCACCATATCCCCGCCCGTCGCTTTTAGGGTCTCTGCCAGCATGCGCTGCGCTTCTGCTTTACCCTGGGCACGGTTGATATCTGCTTGGGCTTGCTGTTCCGCCTCTTGGGCAACATACACCGCTCGTTGGGCCTGCTGCTCGGCAATTTGCTTTTCCTCCACAGCACGGGTAAACTCTGGCGTAAAGCTGAGATCAATGACGCTAGTGTCGAGCACGGTCACCGCATATTTTTCCAGACGAGCGCTGAGGGCCTCGTCAAAATCCTGCTTCAGCAGCTCTCGTTCTGTAATAGACTGCTCAGCCGTGCGCCGAGCTGCCGCAATCTTGAATGATTCTTGCGTTTGGGGTGCGATCACCTTAGCCACTAAGTTTTCCAGAGTGCCCTGTTGACGTCGAACATCCACAACCTGTTTGGGTTCAATGCGGAAATTGATGGCAAAGCTGGCCGTTAAATCCTGTAAATCCTTAGTTGAAGAACGGGCCGGAACCTCAAACTTTTGCACCGTCAAATCATAGATATCGACGGCGGAGATGAATGGTGGCTTGGTATGTAACCCTTCTAGCAGCGCACCATCTTGAGCCTTACCGAGCACACTCAATACCCCAGCTTGTCCTGGATAGATCACCACAAAACAGTTAGAGATCAGCAAGAGTACTGCAGCGGAAAGAATACCGAGTGAAATTGCTACAGCATTTTGGACTTGGGGGTTTTTCATGCGTTGGTATATAAAGTACGGAGTCGATGGCGTCAGTAGCTTAACTTGAGTGCTGTCACGGGGACCTCATCCCAGGAGTCAACATCGCGCAGCCGCACTACCCATCCCTCCAGCCGTTGTGCGTCGGTTAACTTGGCCAAAAACTCTTGATGACATGCCTCAGCCTGGCGGCGATCGCAGCTTGCAATACAGGCATAGACAAGACCACAGGGATCGACCTGCTCGTTGATCCAAATCGTCATTCACATCGTCTCAGGCAAGTGTTCCCTGCTATCCTAGCGCTAATCCGCTAAGGACCGTTACCCTAGCCATCCCTTAAGCTGCGAAGCCACTTGGGGGCGACGTAATTTTCGCATGGCTTTGGTTTGAATTTGTCTCACCCGTTCTCGAGATAGATTAAAGCGTCCGCCCACCTCATCAAGGGTATAGAACTGACCCGTCTCAAGGCCGTACCGCATTGCAATCACGTCACGTTCACAATCGGTCAGCACAGTCTCTAGGACGCGATGGAGATCGCGGCGCATAATCGCATCATCAATGCGGCGCTCGGGGGGACGGCTAGCCTCATCTTCGATCAAGTTAAGGAGTTCTGTATCCTTTTCCTTGCCAACGCGATGATTCAGCGATAGCGCCTTGCGGCGCATTTGCTGTAGCGTACGCAGTTGGTCCAGCGGTATCCCCAGAGCATCAGCCAGTTCACCATCACTAGGGACGCGATTCAACTGCTGCCGCAGCTCATGGTGGGTCTTTTTCAGTCGGTTTAGCTTTTCGGTTACGTGAATTGGCAGACGAATAGTGCGGGCGTCATTGGCGATCGCCCGCGTAATGGCCTGACGAATCCACCAGTAGGCATAGGTGGAAAACTTGTATCCTTTTTCAGGATTAAACTTCTCGGTTGCCCGGTGCAGCCCCAAGCTCCCTTCTTGAATCAAATCCAGAAATGGTATTCCTCTGTTGAGGTAGCGCTTGGCGATCGACACCACCAGCCGCAGGTTTGAGCGCACCATGGTTAGCTTTGCCTGGTAGCCCGCATGCTGCCGTTGCCGAAGCTGCCCTAAGGTGAGGTTGAGTGCTGTCGCTAGCTCCATCTCTGAGGGGCGACGGGCATGCTCATCGTGGAAGCGGCTCTCCACAGCGCTGATGTGATTGAGAAACTGGACCTGACGCGCTAGGGTAATTTCTTCCTCTGGTGTCAGGAGTGGGTAACGCGCCATTTCCTTAAAGAACGCACCAGTGGCATCATCTGAGGCGGTCTTGGTGTGCAGCTGAATCGGGGAACCCTGCGTGAGCTGCCTGTTTAGTCCCATTGATTCCATGCTGTGCTGGCCAATCGTTATCAAAAACCTTAGACCGCCCTCAGCAGTTTTACTACCGTGTATCCACAGAATCCCATGCCGTCATCATGGGAGCGGGGTCTGACTATAGCCGTAAATATACGGGAATTGAGGGCGGCCAAGCGTTGGACCAGTGGTGTGCGTTAGCAGGATAAATTTTGCTCTGCAAATGAGGTCTTGTCGAGATAGCCTAAGCGATTGTAGGGGCTAAGGGCTGCCAAAACATGTTGGCCATAACTGCGGTGGTTTACCCGATTGTCTAGCAACGCCACAATACCTTGTCCTTGACGCAGCGGCGCAACCGCTCGCTGAAGTTCGTTGAGGGTTTCTGGCAGCAAATAGTGCGTAAACCAATTGAGACGCTGCGCTTTATAGTGCGTAACCCGCCCAGCCACCAGAGGATGCTCAAGGGATGGGATAGGTAATGTCGTCACCACCAGCAGTTGAGGAATGGGTAACACGGCCTGCTGCTGTCGCCAGTAGCGCCAGCCCGTTACTAAGATTCCAGTGTCATCTAAGCAGGTGCGCTCCACCTGAACACGTGATCCGTATTCTGCGGCCAAAGCCGCGCCCACCTGCGCCTTGAGGGGCATATCGTTCACCAACAGCACAATCAGCCCGTTTCCCAGGGGCGTTATGGCGAGCAGCGATCGAATCTCCGTCAGCAGAGCCACCTGAAATTGGGACGTGTTTGGCATAGGCAGGCGATCGGGCAGGTAGAGCTGAATCGACTCATGCTGACGATCGGGGGAAAACTTGACGTGGGTCACCTCAGCTAGACCCAGCCGCTCTCGGTAGATGGCAGCATCGCTATGCTGATCCAATGCCCCACCCTCTAAGACAAAGGGCTGCCGTTGCCAAATAGGCCCCATTTGCGGTGCAATATCCACCGGAGCAGTATGCAGCGAGAACTGTCCCTGCTGCCGGGCCAGGGTTGACCAAATCAGCTGCTTAGTAGGATGGTGCAGGTGCTCGAAGATCGTCAGCCAAATATCAGGGCAGTCTTCCAAAAAAACACCGCTGGCGTGCTTGCCAATAGCGGTAGGCAGCCTTGCGTCTGAAGAACCGTTTACCCCGACAGAATCGCCGCTCGAAACCTGCAGACAATGATACAGGTCAAATAGGGCCTGCTTCTCAGTGGCATCGAGCACGTAACATCCGTGGGGATTGGGTGGCCGCTTGAACAGACTATGGGTTAGCCGTACCAGGATTTCGCGGATGAGCGAGCTTTGGTTGGGGCGCGCTAGCATCAGCGCCGTCCAGTGATCGGCAGTCAAGTGATGCGATAAGCCGTCACGAATTTGAGTTTCGAGATCATCAGCGCCGTCAATCAGGGTGAAAACGCCATCGGGGAAGTGAGAGACGTCTAAGCGATCCTTGAGCCATGCGGTCGGCGTCGTAATTAGAACGCCGCTGAAGGCATCAGAGGGCCAGCGATCGCCCTGCCGAATCGATTTTGAGGCCGCCATCCACTGCTTTAGCCGGGGAATTTCCACGGTGAGCAGCCGCTGCTGCAGGCTCTCTGGCGCAACGATGATTACTGGACCAGGCCAAGCCATAGCCGGAAGTAAATAGCTGAGGCGGTAGCAGCCGTAGAGCCCCGATGGCGGTCCTGCCTGAATCAACGCACTGCGCTGAAGCCGAAACGCACGCGCGACGAGCCGTGCCATCGTCAGATGGTGGGGCCAAACAGGCTCTCCCTGCTCTCGCAGAAACGCACGAAGCTGCTGATGGACCTCTACCTCAATCACCCGCAAGCGGCCTCCAAGACAATGCAACCTATTGTGACACACCCGACCTGAGAGAATGCTATCGAAGCCTGACCCCAGCGTGGGTTAGACCACCTATTGAGTTGAACTGAGTTGAACATCGTGAACCAAGTAATACAGGGGAGATTGTGATGCGGATTGGGATTGTAGGTCTGGGTCTGATTGGTGGATCGATGGCGATTGATTTGACGGCGGCGTCCCATGAGGTGGTCGGCATTAGCCGCCGTCAAGCGATTTGCGATCGCGCAATGGCCCGACAGATTGTTAGCCACGCTAGCACGGAGCTGGGCTGTCTTGCCGGTACAGATGTCGTGGTGATCTGCACACCGCTGCATGCCATCACCGCTACCGTTGAGGCCCTAGTACCCCACATTAGCCCCGACACTGTACTCACAGACGTCGGCTCGGTAAAGCAGCCCGTCGTGGCCGCTGTATCGCAACTGTGGCCCAACTACGTCGGGGGTCACCCCATGGCGGGAACGGCGCACCAAGGGCTTGATGCGGCCCTGGCCAATCTGTTTGTCAGCCGGCCCTACGTGCTAACGCCAACGGAGCAAACGCCTGCAACAGCCGTTGAGCGCGTGAGACAGCTGATACAGCCCCTAAGAAGCGCGGTCTATACCTGTGACCCAATCGCCCATGACCAAGCCGTTGCCTGGATTTCCCACTTACCCGTGATGGTAAGCGCCAGCCTGCTTTCAGCTTGCACCAGCGCCGATACTAGCGTTCTAGAGCTGGCTCAAGCATTCGCCAGCTCAGGCTTTCGCGATACCTCACGAGTCGGTGGTGGCAACCCAGAACTGGGGGTGATGATGGCCCAGCACAATCGCGATAATCTGCTGCGATCGCTGCAGGGCTACCGACAGCACCTCGACCAGCTGATTGGCTTGATTGATAGGGAAGACTGGCAAGCCTTGAAATTAGCTTTAGAGCAAACCCAGCGCGATCGCCCCGCCTTTGTAGATCCCTAGCAGTAAGCCGTGGTCGGGAGGCAGCTAGCCTTGCTGTAGTTCGTCAAGGTGGGCCAGCACCTCACGGCTGTGGACTGCAGGGTTCACGCCAATAAATCTAGCCTGCATTACGCCGTCTGGGTCGATGATGTAGGTGTGCCGTAAGGACGCGACACCAAGCCATGATCCATAGGCTTTACTAACCGAGCCATCAGTATCGGCCAGCAGGGGAAACGTC